>NZ_JAMJFW010000061.1:0-20969 GCF_023544405.1 Enterobacter cloacae complex sp. OE43NF | reverse complement strand
GACAGGGAAAAATATGAAAGTAAGTTAGCTGAATTTCGCCATTTTTTTCAATACGCGTCAGGAGAAGAATATTTTTCACGTTATCTAATACAAAATAAAATGCAGCGCTAAGTTTATTTTATACGGATATATGGATTATATGCATGAGGATTGCACAGTTATTAGCAAAAACGTTAATTGCCGGAACGTTTTCTCTCCCATACGTGACGGTGTCGGCCATGATGCCCGCGGATAATAATCAGTACGACGCCATGATTATCGAGGCGAGAAAAGGCAATACACAACCTGCATTAACCTGGTTTTCGGGTCATCACCAGCTTGATGAATCTCAGGTTGCCGACTGGATGCAGATCGCCCTCTGGGCAGGCAAAAATGACGAGGTCATCGAGGTCTATTCCCGTCACCAGAATTACACGCTGCCGGCGAGAGCCTTGGCCGCACTGGCGGTTGCCTGGCGCAATAAGCAGGAGTGGAAAAAAGCGCTACAAGTCTGGGACCGTATCTGTGATGAAAGCCCGTACACGGCGGAGTTTTGCCGGGGAAGAGTATTGACCCTCGCCGACAGCGGTGAGTATGACGGGGCGCTGCGCGAAATACGCCTGCTGCAAAAAAGAGCGCCAGACAGCAAAAATTCTCTGGCGGAAGCGTATGTACACAGGCTTGCCGGCCATTACCCCGAAGAATTACTGGCCATCACACAGGCGATGCGCCAGTCAGCACACCCGGAAACGTTGTTTGATGCCTGGCGTGAGGCGCTGGCAAACAATCAGTTGCCGGCAGCCGAACTCAAGCATGTGCAGGCGCAGGGGAAACAGCCACAGGCCAGCGAGCGCGCGGACGCTGCGGCTGAGTTAGTCAGGCTGGCGTTCATGCCGACCCGCAGCGAAAAAGAGCGCTACGTTATCGCCGATCGGGCTTTATCCCTTTATGACGGGATGATCGCCGAGTGGAAAAATAAGCCGGAGTATGACGCGGTATACCGCCGGATTTACGTCGACAGACTCGGGGCCTTGCTTTCACGCAATCGCCACGAAGAGGTCATCGCGCAATATCAGCAGATGCAACAGGATGACTTCGTGCTGCCGGAGTATGCCCAGTACTGGGTGGCGTCGGCGTATCTCAAAACGGGTCAGCCCGATCGGGCGCAGGCAATGCTCTCAAGGCTGTTTTATCAGACACCCCAGAAGGTCGATGACATTTCGGAGGAGGAGCGTGCCGATCTGTTTTATAGCCACCTGGAAAGTGAAAACTACCGCCCTGCGATGCTGCTGACGAAACGCGTCGTTGATACCACGCCAGCCACCGTTTATCCACGCGGATCGTCAGTGCCCGTGCCGAATGATAAGTGGCTTGAAGGGCAACAGTTCCGTTCCTCGCTGGCGATGTACGAACAGGACCTGGCCCGAGCGGAATCACTGACGCGCAACCTTGCGCAGGCGGCGCCGGGTAACCAGGGATTGCGTATTGATCATGCGCGCGTTCTTCTTGCACGCGGACTGCCACGAGCCGCAGAAGAGAGCCTAAAGCAGGCCGAATTGCTTGAACCGTCCAGCATTGCCCTGGAAACCGAACAGGCCTATGCCGCGCTGGATCTTCAGGAGTGGCAACAGGCTGAGGAGCTGACAAAGGATGTGGTGCAACGCGCTCCTGACAATGCGGCGGTAAAGCAGCTCAGTAGGGCGCTTGCTACCCACCAGCGTGCAGAATTACGGGTGGCAGGAACGGTTGGTATTGATTCTGACTCTCCTGACGCAGGACGTCACGATGTTAGCTTCAACAGCACCCTTTATAGCGCTCCGCTGAACTATAACTGGCGCGGATTCGTTGGCTACGGCTTTTTTGACGGCCGTTTCCAGGAGGGAAAAGGCGTAGTGCATGACGGACTCATGGGGCTGGAATGGCGTTCGCGAGACCTTTGGGCGGAGGCTGAAGTCTCGGGCCGACGTTTCAGTGGCGATCAAAAAATCGGGGCCCGGCTTTCGACCCGTATCGATTTTAACGATAGCTGGCAGTTGGGGCTGGAAGGTGAACGTGTGTCGCGTAATGCGCCGATGCGTGCCATGAAAAACGGCATTACCGCGAACAGCGGTGGGGTGGAGATACGCTGGTATCAGCATGAAAGTCGACAATACAGCGCGGGCTATCTGAAGACCGATTTCTCTGACGGAAACCACCGGAATGAATATTTCCTCAACGGTCAGGAACAGGTCTGGGCTTCGCCTGATGTGAGCCTGAACCTCCAGCCGGGCGTTTATTACGGCATTAACAGCCAGTCAGACGTGCCTTACTTCAGTCCGGAAAAACGTATGGACGTGATGGCCGGGATGACACTGGATCATCGGCTGTGGCGCCGGTACGAAAACAGCTGGACGCAGAGATTCAGCGCCGGTGCAGGAAATGCGTGGCAGAAGGGCTATGGCAGCGGGCTCATCACCCAACTGGGCTATGGACAGCGCGTGTCCTGGCGCGACGGGGGAGAAGCGAGTGCGACGATACGCTGGGATAAACGCCCCTACGACGGAAAGCAGGAACACAATCTATCTGTTGATTTTAATGTGACCCTTCGATTCTGAGGCAACGTATGTTACGGAAAGGATTTCAAACATTACTCATGCTGCTTGGCATCATGCTCGTAGCAGCGTGCGTCGACGGGCGCGGGCCTGCCTATACCAGCCCGGCCCTGCGCGAAAAGTTACGTGCCGAAATGCCATGGCCGGCGAATGGCTTCGTGACGATTGCGTATCATGAAGTGGAAGATGGCGAAACGGATCAGCGTTTTATGTCCGTGCGCACCTCCGCGCTAAAAGAGCAGTTTGCCTGGCTACGTGAAAATGGCTACAAGCCGGTCAGCCTGGCGCAGATCCGTGAGGCACACCGCGGGGGTAAGCCCTTACCGGAAAAAGCGGTTTTATTGTCCTTCGACGACGGCTTCAGTAGCTTTTATACGCGTGTCTTCCCGCTGCTTGTTGCCTTTCAGTGGCCTGCTTTATGGGCACCGGTTGGCAGCTGGATTGACACCCCCGCCGGGCAACCGGTGCAGTACGGCGATGAAAATATCGCGCGTGAACGCTTTGCAACCTGGCAGCAGGTACAGGAGCTTTCCCGTTCTCCGCTGGTGGAGATAGGTGCGCATACCTGGAACAGCCATTTTGGCACCCTGGCGAATCCGAGCGGCAGCATGCTGCCTGCATTTGCGAATCGTCGGTTTCTCAAGAGCGATCAGCGCTACGAAACCGAAAAGGAGTATCGGACGCGCATACGGCAAGACGCAAAGATGCTGATAAGCCACTTTAAGACGCATACCGGTAAAGCCCCTACGGCCTGGGTGTGGCCATATGGCGCGGCGAACGGGACGGCAATTCAGGAGCTTAAGGCTCTCGGCTTTGACATGTTTTTCACGCTGGAGGATGGGCTTTCAACGGCCACGGAGCTGGATTCAATTCCGAGGATCTTGATAAATGGCAACCCTACCCTGGAAGAGTTTGCGCTTCAGGTGACGGGGGTGCAGGAACAAGCGTTCCAGCGCGTGATGCATGTCGATCTGGACTATGTGTTTGATCCCGATGCCGGGCAGATGGAAAAAAATATCGACGCCCTCATTCAGAGGGTTAAAGATATGGGGATCACCACCGTTTACCTGCAGGCGTTTGCCGATCCGGCGGGTGATGGTCTGGTGAAGGCGGTCTACTTCCCAAACCGTTGGCTGCCGGTGAAGGCTGACATTTTCAGTCGCATTGCGTGGCAGCTTCGCACCCGGGCAAACGCGGCCGTTTATGCCTGGATGCCGGTCCTGAGCTGGGATATGTCGGCAAACTTAACCCGCGTGCATAGCCTGGCTGCAGACGATGACGAACGTCCTCAGGTCAGTCCATCACAGTATCGGCGTCTGTCACCATTTGATGCTGAGGCGAGGCAGCGCATTGGTGATATGTATCAAGATCTGGCGGCGCATGCCTCGTTTGACGGCATTCTTTTTCATGACGACGCCGTGCTGACCGATACGGAGGACGCCAGCTCTGTAGCACTGGCCGCTTATGAAAAAGCGGGTTTTAGCCGTGATATCAGGGCAATTCGCGATGACGCGCAGCAATTTGAGGCATGGACCCGGTTCAAAACCGAAACACTCACCCGTTTCACCCTTGAACTGGCGGATAAAGTAAAAGCTATCCGTGGCCCGCAAATCAAAACGGCGCGTAACCTGTATGCGCTACCGCTGATTGAACCGAAAAGCGAAGCGTGGTTTGCACAGAACCCCAATGACTTTCTTACGCACTATGACTGGACGGCCGTCATGGCGATGCCCTACATGGAGGGTGTGAAGGATCGGGAGAGCGACAAGTGGTTTAAGGCACTTATTGCGCGCGCAGCGGCTTTATCTGACGGGAAAAATAAGATGATTATCGAGCTTCAGGCTCGGGACTGGCGACCGGACGGGCAACACCAGCGTATTGAATCCCGCAAGATTGCGGAGTGGATGCGTATTATGCAGCTCTCTGGAATGAAACATTATGGCTATTACCCTGATGACTTTTTGAATAATCAGCCGAAAATAAATGTTATTCGGCCGGAATTCTCAACGAACTGGTACCCTGAAGATGAATAATCGCTATTTCTCAATCGTTATTTTAATTCTGGTGTTGTGTATCCCTGTCGGGTTAACCCTGCTGTTTTCCGCAGAGGTGATGCTGAGATATGTCTTTTTCTGGCCGTTCTTTATGTCGATATTCTGGATAGCAGGCAGCGTCTTTTTCTGGTTCTATCGCGAGCGGCACTGGGAGTGGGGTAAAGATGCGTCGGTACCGATGATTAAAGATAACCCCTTAATTTCGATCGTTATCCCTTGTTTTAATGAATCGAAAAATATTCAGGAGACCATCGCGGCGGCTATGTCACAGCGGTATGACAATTTTGAAGTTATTGCAGTGAATGACGGATCGTCGGACGACACGGGCTTTCAGCTAAATATGTTGGCCGAGCGTTATCCCCGCCTGCGTGTTGTGCATTTGATGGAGAACCAGGGAAAAGCGATTGCGTTGAAAAGTGGTGCCGCCGCTGCAAAAGGGGAGTTTCTGGTTTGCATTGACGGCGACGCCTGTCTGGATCGTGACGCCGCAGCCTGGCTTGTCGCGCCGATGATTGATAACCCGCGTGTGGGGGCTGTGACCGGCAATCCGCGGATCCGCACCCGCTCAACGTTAATCGGCAAAGTCCAGGTCGGTGAATTTTCATCGATCATTGGTCTTATCAAACGTACGCAACGGGTCTATGGCCAGGTGTTTACCGTTTCAGGGGTAATTGCGGCGTTCCGCCGGAGCGCGCTGGCGGATGTGGGTTACTGGAGCGATGACATGATCACGGAGGATATTGATATCAGCTGGAAACTACAGCTTCGTCGCTGGTCTGTGTTCTATGAACCGCGGGCGCTGTGCTGGATTTTAATGCCGGAAACGCTGCGCGGGCTGTGGAAACAGCGTTTACGTTGGGCGAAGGGGGGCGCGGAGGTTTTCCTGAAAAACATGGGCTCCCTCTGGCGCTGGAAACACAGGCATATGTGGCCCCTTTTTATGGAATATTGCGCGACGACGGCATGGGCATTCACCTGCCTGGTCAGTGGGTTGGTCATCCTGGCGGAGGTAATCCAGAACGGATCAACGGGAGGGCTCTCCATTTCATCGGTGTCAGAAAATGCCGGAGTGCTGCTTTGCAGCCTGTGTCTGGTGCAATTCCTGGTGAGTATCCTGATTGAGTACCGCTATGAGCATAACGTCGTTGCCACGCTGTTCTGGATCATCTGGTATCCGATCATCTTCTGGCTTATCAGTTTATTCACCACGCTTGTCGCGTTCACTGTTGTGATGCTGAATCCCCGTAGCACCCGTGCGCGTTGGGTCAGTCCGGATCGCGGGATTGCAAGGGGGTAACATGAAACACTGGATTATCAATTCGCAAAAAAGCGTCTTCCGGGAGTGTCTGGAACTGATCGTAACCTGTCTTTTGTGGGCTATGTTTGTGTACTTTGCCTCGGGGTTTATCGCTTTATTCCTGAAGGGGTTTACGCAGGGGAATGACGCTTTTTTGCGGCTGTTCTTCTATTTCATCCTGGCGATACTTAACGCGCTGGTACTGGTGCTCTGGGCGATCTACAACCGCTATAAGCATCAGAGAATTGCGGTTCCTCCTGCCCGTGTGGCGAGTGAGGCGGAACTGGCGATGAGCTTTTCACTTTCCCAGCCGGTTTATCAGCAGTTCCAGGCTAATAAAAAGTTATACGTTGATTTTGACAACCATGGTGACGTGGTAAATGTCACCTCAGAGTAGTAGTACGATCCCCCTGACCGTGCCGGTCAGGGGGCGGTTTGCGTCTTTATAGTTATGCGGTAAGAAGGATGATGAATAACATTACGTTGGCCGAGAAAATGATCATGCTTTCCGGTGCATTTCTGTTTGCACTGATGATCGCGGTAAACTCTTTTTGCGTAAATGATAATCCAGGCTTCAGAGTACCCATGACCACATATTTAATCGTCATGATTGCGCTGTTCTTTCTGGATACCATCATCTTTATTTTCATCCAGATGCAGTATGCGTCTGACAGAACACACCTGTCCTCATTGATTCTGAGTATGGCGTTTTTAAGTGGACTGGTTTATTTCATTGAAACGATCGTTATTATTCAATATCCTGAACACGCTGGTTTTTCTAATGCGGTAAAAACAAACGACACGGCTGTATTCTATTTTTTCAGGCAACTAAGCTTTATCTTTTTACTGGCGCTCGCCGTTCGGGTGGAAAAAATCACAACACGTTCGTCGTCAGGACGGATTAATAAGTTCAGCCTGGCGTTAACATTATTTATTCCGCTGGTTGTGTTCCCGGTTCTGGCCCATTATATGAGCAGCTATCATCCTGCATTATCATTAACGATAGCGGCAGATGGTCGTGACCAGCATGCTCCCGTCTGGGATGTCCGGTACGTTAACGTTCTGATCACGCTCTGGTCGTTTTTACTCTGCTATATGACCTATGTGACGCGACTGTCTTCAGGCATGTGGAACAGTATTATCGTGGTGTGTCTCTCCGCCATCATTTACAACTTTTTCCTGTTGCTGCTCGATACGTATAATATGTCACTCTGGTATATTAGCCGTACAGTAGAGGTATTTAGTAAATTATTTGTTATTTTCACCTTGTTATTTCACGTATTCAGCACGTTAAAGATTTTTGGCGATCGAATTAATCGCGATCCGCTTACGCAGATCTTCAACCGTAAGTATTTTTATGAGGCGCTTCAACGGAACCGCATGCTCAGGACAGAAAAAGGCACGAGCATAATGATGCTGGATATCGACAACTTTAAGTCTATTAATGATACCTGGGGTCATCCGGTAGGGGATCGCGTCCTTCTGGCGGTGGTGGATATTATCAAAGACAGTATCCGGGATAAGGATATTTTTGCCAGACTGGGCGGTGAGGAGTTTGGTCTTCTGCTACCGAATACTGACGAGAGCCTGGCGGTATCCGTTGCCGAGCGTATTCGCCATAATGTCCAGCACCGGACCGGACAGGGTAACCTTTACGCGCTTCCTGCAGAGGTGACGCTGAGTATCGGCGTGTGCTCAGCCATTCAGAGCAACCTTAACAGCACCGATATTATTCGTAACGTGGATGAGGCGCTCTATGAGGCCAAGCACAACGGTAAAAACAGAATCGTAAGCAGACACGCAGAATGTGGGTGAGCTTATAAAATGGGGATAAAAACGTCAAAATTAACATGCTCATCGCTGTAAGAATTAAACTGCATTAAATAAATGCCCTCGCGCAACGCCAGACGCTTTTTAACCATTGCTTTAACGAAGGCAATTTTGTTAAAGGCGCTGTAGCCCTCCCAGCTACCGCTGAAGGTCATTTTTGCGTATTTTCCTTTTACTACGCACGTCCCTCTTTTTGCAGTCGTGTCGCTTTGTAAGGAATACGAGATTAAGACCTCAACAAGATAAGATCGGCTTTTGCCTAAGCGTTCGGGTGGGCGAGGCACAAGGGTGATGCGATCAATCTCATGACGATTTTCGATAAGCAGCTTCTTGATTTTTTTAGTAATATCATGGACCGAGGTATCAAAAAGATGATCATGTTCGATAATTTGATGGGTATAGAGAAATGTTTCATTCAGTTCACAAATTTCGAGTTCTGGAGTTTGATGGTCGCTTAATAAAAAAGAGGGCTGTAAAACATCAAAATTCCACACTCTGGCACGTCTGTACTCAGAGGGTGTCAGCCCGGTCATTTTTTTAAAGGCTCTGGAAAAACCCTGGCTACTCTGGTAATGGAAAAGATAAGCAATATCCGTCACCGGAATCGACGTCATCCTTAGCATAATAGCAGCACGGCTCAGCCTTCTTCTGAGAATATATTCTCCTAACGAGAGGTGATAGTGCTCCTTAAACCAGGTTTCAATGGTTCGTCTGCTGTATCCGATATCCGCAACCAAGTCATCAATATGTAAAATAGTAAAGTTATTTTCCTCCACCCAGGAGAGAATATACCTTCTGATGCTGTCTTTCATTGGCGTGTCAGTTATTACTTAACGTAAATGAGTTTCATGCTGGGCAAATTATGCCGGAAGTTAATTGACTGGCGAAGGGATTCTGGCAATAACTTTAATTTCAAAATCAAAACCAGCGAGCCAGTTAACGCCTATGGCAGTCCAGTTTGGGTAAGGAGGACGCGGGAACGCCATTTTTTTCGCCTGCATAATGACGGGAAACTGGTTTTCAGGGTCGGTGTGAAATGTCGTTACATCGATAATATCGTCAAAGGTACATCCCGCGGCCGCAAGGGTAGCCTGGAGGTTATCAGATGCGAGCTGTACCTGAGCGGCGAAATCAGGCTCAGGTGTGCCATCGCTGCGGCTGCCGACCTGGCCAGAAACAAATAACAAATCGCCCGAGCGGATGGCAGCAGAATAGCCATGCTCTTGATAGAGGGCATGACGGTTGGCCGGGAATACAGGTTCACGTGGGTGCATAGCATTTCCTTTTATAGTCGAGGTTATTGTCGTGATGACAAAGTAGAAGTAACATACGCGATGTATGTGAAAAAATGTAATCCACATACGCCGTGTATGTCAAATGGATAACGCTGCTTAACCAAGGAACCCCCATGGCTGCAAAACGTCGTGCTGAGACGGCACAGGAAAATCGCGAAAAAATGATACAGGCAGCCCGTAAGGCGTTTGCTGAAAAAGGATATGCCGCTGCCTCAATGGATGAACTGACTGCCAGCGTGGGCTTAACGCGCGGTGCGCTGTACCATAATTTCAGCGATAAGAAAGGGTTACTGGCGGCTGTAGTCGCAAAGATAGACAGTGAAATGGCTGAAAAAGCGAAAGCCATTGCTTCCACTGCGGAAAATGACTGGGAGAGGTTGCTGGCGGAAGGCGTCGCTTATATCAAAATGGCGCTGGTTCCGGAAGTGCAGCGTATCGTTCTTCTTGATGGTCCAGCTGTTCTGGGCGACCCGGCGCAATGGCCTAGCCAGAACAGTTGCCTGGAGTCGACTCGTCACACCATCGAAAAAATGATCGCATGCGACGTTCTTAAACCGGTTGATGCAAAAGTCGCAGCCCATTTGCTGAATGGCGCTGCGCTGAATGCTGCCTTGCTCATTGCCGCGAGTGACGACCCGCAGAAAACGCTACCCCATGCCATTGAGGTATTCACTCTTCTGGCTGGCGGGTTACGCAATAGCTAAGGGATATTTTTAACGATCTTTTCTCCATGCATCAGCAGTTAGCGCTTCACCAAAATGTCCGGCAATCAGGCGTTTTGTTAAATCGTGGAGTGGGGAGGCCAGCACATCCGCTGTGCTGCCGCGCTCGACAACTTCACCCTGATGCATGACCATCACCTGGTCGCTGATGTGTTTCATCATGCCAAGATGTTGGGTGACGTAGATATAAGAGATCCCCTGTTTTTCCTGCAGTTCCAGCATCAGGTTAATTAACTGCGAACGCATCGACATGTCCAGTGAGGCGAGGGCTTCGTCAGCAATAATCACCTTCGGGCGCAAAATCAGGGCGCGCGCCAGCCCCAGACGCTGTTTCTGTCCCGGAGCCAGCATATGCGGATAGTAACTTTCGTGATCGGGCAGCAGACCGACCATACGCAGGGTTTCAAAGATACGTTTACGGCGAGCGTCAGGCTCCAGATCGGTATTCAGCCGCAGCGGGAAATCCAGGATCTGCGAAATACGCTGGCGCGGATTGAGCGAGGTGGAGGGATCCTGGAAGATCATGCGGATGCGCTGGCTGCGGAAGGAGTAATCGCCGAATGCCAGCGGATGATCGTCAATCAGCACTTCACCGCCGCTTGGCTCAACCATGCCCGCCAGCATTTTAGCCAGCGTGGATTTGCCGGAACCATTCTCGCCAATAATCGCCAGCGTCTGCTTTTCACGCAGCGTAAAGCTCAGCGGTTTCACCGCTTCCACGGTCTGGCGATGGAACAGCCCGGTGCGGTAGCGAAAGGTCTTACTCAGGTTGCGTACTTCCAGTAAGGTTTCGACCATTTCACTCTCTCTCCATGTTCAGCGGGAAATGACAGGCGTAAAGATGGTTTTTCGCCCCCGTCAGACGCGGCGTTTCAATACACTTACGCTGAGCATACGGGCAACGTGGCCCAAGACGACAGCCTATCGGCAATGATTCCAGAAGCGGGATCGCACCCGGCAGCGTGTTCAGACGGCTCTTGTGCGGCATGGCGCTGCCAAAATCCGGGATCGCACGAATCAGCGCCTGGGTGTAGGGATGGTGCGGCGTGGTGATCAGATCTTCACTGGGGGCGGTTTCCACCGTTTGCCCACAGTACATCACATCAATTTTATCCGCCCATTTGCTGAGCATTTGCAGGTCGTGACTGATTAGCAAAATGGTGGTGTTGTTATTCTGATTCAGCCGCGTCAGCAGACGGAATATCTGCGCCTGCGTGGTCGGCTCCATGGCGTTTGTTGGTTCATCCGCAATCAACAGACGCGGCTGATTGGCCAGCGCGATGGCGATCATCACTTTCTGGCATTCACCGTCGGTGAGTTCGTAGGGGAAACTGCGCATTGCGTCTTTATGATCTTTGATCCCGACGCGGTGCAGCAGCTCAATGGCGCGGCGTTTGCGCCAGCCGAAACGCTGCCACCAGCGGCCTTTATAGGTCCAGCCGGGGATATTTTGCATCAGCTGCTTGCCTACGCGCTCGGACGGGTCAAGGCAGGATTGTGGCTCCTGGAAAATCATCGAGACGTTATGGCCCACCAGCTTGCGACGCTCGCGCGGAGAAAGGCGCAGCAGGTCGATATCATCAAACCGCATGCGGTCGGCGGTGACGCGCCAGTTGTCCTTCGCTACACCACAAATGGCTTTGGCGATGAGGCTTTTCCCGGAGCCGGATTCGCCCACCAGCCCGCGAATTTCACCTTCAGCAAGGGTAATGCTGATTCGATCGACAGCCTTAACCCAGCCCTCACCGGTTTTAAACTCGATGGTGAGGTTGCGGATATCAAGAAGCGGCATTATTGCACCCCCGCATTAATTGCGCGGCGAATACCGTCGCCCAGCAGGTTAATCAGCAACACGCTGACCATAATGGCCGCACCCGGTAACATAACTGTCCACGGGGCGACGTAGATAAGCTCCAGCGCATCGCCCAGCATCGCACCCCATTCCGGTGACGGCAGTTGGGCACCCAAATCGAGGAAACCCAGCGCAGCGATATCCAGTATCGCCATCGACAGGGCGCGGGTGATCTCGGTGACCAGCCCGGCTGCGATATTCGGCAGGACGGCAAACCAGAGAATATTCAGCGTGGTGGCACCGTCCAGACGGGCAGCAACAACATACTCTTTCTCCAGTTCGTCATGCACCATGCTGTACACAGAGCGAACGATACGGGGCAGGATAGCCAGCCACACGGCAAACATGGCATGCATCAGGTGCGGCCCGGCAAAGGCCACCACAATGATCGCCAGCAGCAGCGATGGGATAGAGAGCAGGGTGTCCAGAATGTGATTCAGCACCGCCGAGCGCAGACCGTGGGTGGAGCCAGCAAAAATGCCCAGCGCCAGACCGCAAACTGTGGCGGCAAGCGTCACCACAAACGCGCCACCCACCGTTGGGGCGGCACCGCTCAGCAGGCGGCTCAGCACATCACGGCCCAGATCGTCGGTGCCCAGGAAGAAGGAAACTTCCCCATAGCGCGACCACGACGGGGGCAACAGTTGATAGCCGAGGAACTGCTGGTCGATACCGTATGGCGCAAACCACGATCCAAATACGCACAGCAAGACCAGACCGGCACAGCCGTACAGGCCGATCATTGCCGTGGTGTCACCATAGAATTTACGCCACACGGTACGTAGCGCACCGGGCGTGCGCTTTTCACTGTATACGCTATCGTAAGGCATACCATTCCTTATGCTTCAACGGGTTGGCCATTGCACCCAAAATATCGGAAATCACGTTAACAATAATCACCAGCGAACCAATCACCATGACGCCTGCTGAAATGGCGGCGTAATCCTGCTGACGAATGGCGTTAATGAGCCACCGTCCCAGACCTGGCCAGCTAAAGACCATCTCGGTGATCATCGCCAGAGTCAGCATGGTCGAAAACTGCAGCCCAAGGCGCGGAATGACCGGCGGGAGCGCGTTATGCAGTACGTGACGACGTAAGATAGTCAGGCGTGAGAGCCCGCGCGTGGCCGCGGCTTTAACGTAGTTCTGATCAAACACTTCCATGGTGCTCAGGCGCATCAGGCGGATCACTTCGGTTGTTGGCGCCACCGCAAGCGTTAGCACCGGCAACACCATATGACGCAGGGCGCTGACGATCATTTCGTGACGCCAGACGGAATCAGATAGCCATGCATCAATAATGGCGAAACCGGTCACCGATTTAACCGTGTAGAGGAGGTCAAAGCGGCCTGAAACCGGCAGCCAGCCCATCGTCAGAGAGAAGAACAGCGTCAGCAACAGCGCCAGCCAGAAGACCGGGATAGAAAAGCCGAGCAGGGCGAGGGCGCTGATAAATTTATCCTGCCATTTATTGCGATAAATCCCCGCCAGCATGCCCACCGGAATGCCCACCATCAGGGCAAAGCCGAAGGCCAGAATGCAGAGTTCCATCGTGGCCGGGAACACGTCTTTCAACTGCTCAGAGATAAGCTGTCCGTTGATACTGGAGACGCCAAAATCCCAGTGCAGCAGGCCGTTGAACCAGAACAGCCAGGCATCCCACAGCGACGATCCCTGAAGCGGGGCGTGCGGCGTAAAGTAGCTCAGACTGAAGCCCACGAAGGTCAGTAAAAAGAGCGTCACCAGCAGTAACAGGAGTCGACGCAAGGTAAAAATGATCATGGTTTTTTCACCTCTTGTTCTTTTTCACGGTCGACCCCGGCGAAGGAGGCGTTGCCAAACGGGCTCAATACCAGGCCTTTAATATCGTAACGATAGGCCTGCAGACGCAGGGAAGAGGCCAGCGGCAGCACGGGCAGTTCCTTAGCGAGGATCTTTTGCGCTTCATCATAGGCATCAATGCGTGACGAGAGCTGTTGTGACGCCAGCGCTTTTTGCAGAACGGCGTCAAACTCGCGGTTGCACCAGTGAGCGTAGTTGGTCTGTGAGTTTATTGCCGCGCAGCTTAACAACGGACGGAAGAAACTGTCCGGGTCGTTACTGTCAGTCGCCCAGCCCGTCAGCGTAAGGTCATGGTTCATATCCATCAGGCGCGCTTCCTGGAAACGCCCTTCAACCGGAACGATGATCACTTTTACACCGACCTGCGCCATATCGGCCTGCAGCAGCTCGGCGGTTTTCAGCGGGCTAGGGTTCCATGCCTGAGAGCTGGTCGGTACCCAGAGCTGCAGCGTCAGGTTTTCAGCGCCCAACGCTTTAAGCTGTTCGCGTGCTTTTGCCGGATTGTATTCCGTGATTTTGGCTTCACCGTCATACGCCCACGAGGCGCGCGGTAGAATAGAGGCGGCGGTTTCCGCGGTGCCGTAATAAATGGACTGCATCAAACGCTGGTTGTTAATGGCCAGCGCCAGCGCATGACGAACTGCCGGGTTATTCAGCGGCGGCTTATCGGTGTTAAAAGCGAGATAGGCAATGTTCATACCCGGGCGCAGCGTCAGGCGCAGGCGCGGATCGTCGCGTAAAATAGTGAGCTGGCTGGCGGCAGGCCAGGCCAGCACATCACATTCGCCGGTCAGCAGCTTTGAGAGCCGTCCTGTACCGCCAGACCCGAGGTCGACCACAACCTGCGGCATCAGCGGCGTGCCGCGCCAGAAGTGTTCGTGGCGCTGCAGGCGAATATATTGCCCGGCGCGGTATTCGGCCAGCTGGAACGGACCGGTGCCGACCGGCTGGCGGTCAAGCAGCTCCTGACGATCCTGCTTGTTCAGCTTTGCCGCGTACTCAGCGGACATGACGGACGCATAGTGGGTCGCCAGATGCCAGAGGAAAGAGGCATCCGGGCGCGTCAGGGAAAATTCAACCGTCCGGTTATCCAGTTTGCGCACGCTTTTAACGGTGTCGGCAAACTGCAGGCTGTCGAAATAGGGGAAGTTCCCCCCGTTGACGTTATGCCAGGGGTGATGGCGGTTGAAGATACGCTGGAACGTAAAGACCACATCGTCTGCATTCAGCTTGCGCGTGGGGGTAAACCACGGCGTATGCTGAAACGCAACGTCATCACGCAGACGGAAACGGTAAGTTGCGCCGTTGTCCAGCACCTCCCAGCTTTCCGCCAGCTCCGGCACCAGACGGTAGGTGTACGGATCAACATCAAGCAGACGGTCGTAAAGCTGAGCGGCGAGAGTATCCACAATCAGGCCGCTACCCGCTTTTTGTGGGTTGAAGGTATCAACCTGTCCGCTGACGCAGTAGACGAAGCCACTGTCACGAATATCAGGCTGCTCAGTTGGCTCGGGGGCAGCAAAGGCCTGGCTACTGAACAGACTGAGTGCAAAAAAGGACGATAAAACCAGACGCATAATTTTTAAGGTATGATATGTTAAGTGGCTATCTTACTAATATTAAACGAAATTATCCAGTGTCGTTTATCCCTGAGGGCATCCTGGGGGCAGTAGCGTTTGCAGTCGCTCATTCAGCATACCAACCTGATCGGCGTTCATACCGACTCTCCACTTTGAATATACCTCATAAACCATCTTAGCATTTTCATGCCCTGTCTGACTCGCTATAAACGAAGGATTCGCCCCGACAGACCGTATGCGGTTAGCAACTGCGTGCGTGATTGGCTGATGGAACTCACGACTGACATCTTCCCGTTACCTCGCGATGCGATATTGGGTGGGCAATAAAACCCCATAATAAAGTGCGCGCTGTTTATCCTGTGCAAGCATGATGTGATGGCGTGAATTATTATTGAGTCGATGTATTACAATAAGAAATATTCACTAAACGTATACTTGCTTAATTAATGGTTGCGTTACGAGTAATGTTGATTTATATACTGACCCTCTGATCCTGCAATTTGGCAGGGTGAAAGAAAAAAAGAATAAAATGAATCATCATAACATCTAAGAAAATTACAGTTTTCTGTTGGGGCATACCGAACGGCACTGCGCCTGATTGTCTGCTTTTTTATATTTAATGTTAAATCTTTTTCATCATGGACGTCTCGCGTCTTTCTCATGGCATGAGAAGTGACCAAAACATCAGAGAGTTAGGGAATGATTGAACCTTTGGGGCTAATTAAGAATTTTGCACGCGTTCGCACGCGCATATTCGTGACGATTGCGTTTTTCTCATCGGTCATAAATATACTGATGCTGGCACCATCTATTTATATGTTGCAGGTTTACGATCGCGCGCTGTCATCCGGGAATACCACAACGCTTTTTATGTTGACGCTGCTGGTGTTATTTATGTTTGCCGTCATGGCACTCCTTGATTACGCGCGTGGCATCGTCATCATCCGATTGGGTAATCAGTTTGATAATGCGCTTTCGCCTGCAATCTATACCGCTGCATGTGAAAGTAATCTCGTTAAGCACAGCCCGAATGCCGGGCAGGCTATCAGCGACCTCACCGTTATACGCCAGTTTGTTACCGGCCCGGCGTTATTTGCGGTTTTTGATTCCATTTGGTTTCCCGTTTACCTCGGCGTTATTTTTCTTTTTAACACCTGGCTCGGGGTGTTCTCGCTTTCAGGCGCATGTCTGCTGCTGGCCCTGGCGTTTATTAACGAAAAAACGACGCGTCAACTTTTGAATGAAGCGGGGGGGTATGCCTTGATCTCAAATCACCAGGCTAACAGCTCCTTACAATCTGCTGAGACGCTGCATGCCCTGGGGATGACTGACAACGTTAAGGCGCGCTGGTGGCGCGGACATCAACAGTTCCTTTATAGCCAGAGTGCGGCCAGTGAACGCGCTGTATTGATGTCTGCCGTCACCAAAACCGTACGCATGGCGCTTCAGTCCCTGATGTTGGGGCTGGGCTGCTGGCTGGCGATTCTGGGAGACATCTCGCCGGGTATGATGATCGCGGGCTCAATTTTGCTCGGAAGAGCGCTGTCACCGGTGGAACAACTCATCAGCGTGGCGAAAGGCTACCGGTCAGCTCGTCTGGCATGGGAACGCGTGGTTCGTCTGACGGGAGACTTTCCCCCGGCGCAGGAGAGCATACGCCTGCCGGCTGCGCAGGGAGTGCTCACGGTTGAGAATGTCACCGTTTTCCCTCCTGGAAACCCCCGGCAACCCATACTGCAAAACATCACTCTGCGGGTAAACCCGGGTGAGGTGCTGGGAATTGTGGGAGCCAGTGCATCGGGGAAATCCTGTCTCGCCAGAGTGTTGTGCGGTGTCTGGCCTGCCGGAGAGGGGGATGTCAGGCTGGATGGGGCAGATATTTACCAGTGGCAGAAGCAGAAGCCGGGTCCCGGAATCGGCTACTTGCCGCAGGACGTTACGCTTTTCACGGGAACCCTCGCTGAGAATATTGCCCAGTTTGGGGAGATTGATTCAACGCAACTGATCGCCACGGCAAAGCAGGCCGGGATCCACGACATGATTTTGCGTATGCCTGACGGGTATAACACCCTGACCGGCGAGCAGGGGATGGCCCTGTCGGGTGGACAAAAACAGCGCATTGGCCTGGCCCGGGCGCTGTACGGCAATCCGGCACTGGTGATCCTTGATGAGCCCAACGCTCACCTCGATGAATCGGGTGAGCAGGCTTTGCAGCAGGTTATCCGGCAGCTCCGGCAGCAGAAAAAAAGCGTCGTCATCATTTCTCATCGTCCGGGAATATTGCCGCTGACCAGCCATCTGCTCGTCCTGGAAGGCGGAAAAACCAAGCTTTATGGCCCAACGGCACAACTCTTACAGCAGTCAGCTCGCCCGGTAAATAAGACAAACAGCGTCCCTGCTGAACAAGGAAAAGTCCATGCATAATAGCGATGCGCAGAAGACGCCCCTTGTTGACGTCGTTCCGTTTGTCCGCCTTGGCTGGGTAGTGTTGCTGGCAGGTCTGGGATCTTTCTTGCTCTGGGCGGCATTTGCGCCGCTGGATAAAGGTGTTGTTTCCACCGGAACCGTGGTGGTGGACGGCTACCGTAAGGCCGTTCAGGCACCTACAGGCGGTGTGGTGACAAGCATCGCCGTCAAAGAGGGGCAGACGGTACATAAAGGCGACCTGCTGGTGCTGCTCAGCCAGCAATCGACGCTCGCCCAACTCTCCGCTGCGCGCCAGCATTATCTGACGTCGCTCATTGCTGAAAGCCGCCTGCAGTCTGAGCTGTCGGGCATGCAAACGCTGACCTTACCCCCTGAGACAGAAGACGAAGCCCTGCGGGATGCGATCAAGCCCATAGTGGCTCAGCAACGCCAGCTTATGCAGGCCCGACAGGAGGCGCTGAAAAATGCTCAGGAAAATGACGCTCAGGCCATTGCAGGGCTGGCTCGCCAGCGCGATTCGCTTGCCAGAACCTGCGAGACGAAAGCGCAAGGACTCGCACTGTTAAATCGTCAACTCAAAGACCTGAAACCACTAATGGAAGAGGGCTATTTCCCCCGTAACCGCTATCTCGATATCCAGGTGCAATCGGCGTCTCTGGCGGGCGAGGTGGGTGAAACCCGCAGCAAAATCGTAGAGTTAGGGAATCAGATCGCCCAGCTCAAACGCGGCATGCAGCAGCGGTTGATTGATAACCGGAAAGATATTGAAACGCAAATTGACCAGCTTCGCCTGCAGGTCAGCGAGAGCAAAAAACAGCTGACGCTCTCCGGTGTCGATCTCTCCCTGACCCGCGTTGTCGCACCGCAGGATGGTGTGGTAATGAACCTCGCGCTTGCCAGCGACAGCGCGGTGGTGAGCGCGGGCGAGCAGCTACTGGAAATTGTCCCGCAGGCCTCCCCCCTGATTATCGACTCACAAATTGACGTCGCCCTGATCGATAAAGTCCATAAGGGCATGCCCGTTACCCTGATGTTTACCGCCTTCAACCAGCAAAGCACGCCGAAAATCCCGGCCCGGGTATCGCTGGTGTCAGCGGATCGCCAGACCGATCCCACCACCCAGCAGCCGTACTACAAGATTCAGATCGCCGTTACGCCGGAGGGGATGAAAAAGCTGAAGAGCGAGGAGGTTAAACCGGGTATGCCAGTAGAGGTCTTTATTAAAGCCGGAGAGCGCTCGCTGTTGAGCTATCTGCTGAAACCCATTGTGGATCGTGCATCGCGGTCGTTCATCGAGGAGTAAAGATGCTTACCGCAAAATTCATACCTGTTGTGTATCTGCTCGTGCTGATGATGCCCTTTTCAGCAGATGCGCTGACACTGACCCAGGGCTGGTTCATGGCGCTGGACAACGATCCGCAGTACCGCGCTGCTGTGAAGGATCAGCTTGCCGGAGAAGAGTACATCCCCATCGGTCGCGCCGGGTTACTGCCAAAAGTCAGCGTTAGCTATCAACGCGCACCGCGTAACTGGCAGCGGCAGCAGTACCAGCAGACAAATTTGTTGGGGGAGCGTTCTGAGGTGGTGCAGCATCAACAATATGACAGTTATTCGGGATCGGTTACCGTTGTTCAGCCGCTGTTTGATTACGATGCCTATGCGGGGTATCGCATCGGCATTATCAAAAAAATGCAGTCTGATGAACGCTACCGAAGCAGTCTGATTGATCTGCAAAACCGCTTCATTACCGCCTGGCTGGATCTTACCGAGGCGCATCAACGGCTCCAGCTTGCGGCTCTGCATCGTCAGGGGCTGGAAGAGCAGAAAAAGCAGGCTCAGCGACAGTTTGAGGCCGGTGAGGGCGCAGTAACGGATGTCACCGAGACCGCCTCTGCGCTCAGCCTGGCGATTGCGGATGAGGTGGAGGCGCGCGATACGCTGGATACGGCTAACGTTGCGTTATCAGCGATCGTGGGTGTGGATCTCTCGCAGACGGCAGCGCTACCGATACTCGGTGAAAAGCCGCTTAAGCTGCCGCTGGCATCAGGAGACTATCGATACTGGGAACAAAAGGCGGCCGCGCATAATCCCGATATTCTTTCTGCCGGACATAACGTGGAAGAAAAACGCTATGAAATTGAACGCAGTCGCGCTGGCGTGCT
This sequence comes from Enterobacter cloacae complex sp. OE43NF, assembly GCF_023544405.1. Lineage (NCBI taxonomy): Bacteria > Pseudomonadati > Pseudomonadota > Gammaproteobacteria > Enterobacterales > Enterobacteriaceae > Enterobacter > Enterobacter cloacae complex sp. OE43NF. The sequence goes on along the minus strand of NZ_JAMJFW010000061.1, from coordinate 1,338 downwards.
TCCCCGGGTACAGCTTTACGCGATGCATTCGGAGAACGATTCAAGCAACGACAATACCATTCATCAGAAATATCGTACCGACAGCATAGGCCTGCGCGTCAGCATGGATCTCTTTTCCGGGGGCGGCGTTTCAGCGTCCCTGCGTCAGGCAGCGGCCCGCTATGAGCAGGCAAAATATCTTCATGATGCACAGCGGCTGGCGACCTACAGCGAAATTAAAAAATCCTTAAATAAATGCCTCCATGCGTCAGAGCGCCTTGCTGCCTATGCTTCCGCGGTGGACGCCGCCAGGCGTCAGATTGAAGCGACGAAAAAAAGCATTCAGGCTGGTCAGCGCATGAATATCGATTTATTAAATGCAGAACAATCTTTCTATAAAACCAAAGTTGAGCTTACTGCAGAAAAACATGCTGTCATTAAGGCATGGGTCAGTTTGCTCGCGCAGACGGGCGAAATAAACAATGATAACGTTATGTTACTTGATTCGTATTTTGCTCAATGATTGTTGATAATAAACAGAGGGACGACTATGCCTGTATTCGATTATCAGGGCGAGAAAAACACGCAGCTTATTAAGGATGCACTGACCATTGAAAGTATCAATTTTGGTGCAGCCACGTATGCTGATTATACCTATACAGAAGAAAATGGCTGGAAAGTATTAGACGGGACCACGCTTAACTACAGCGGCTGTACTAATCCCTATGGTGCTTTTTATGGCGAAAGTCTTCTTGAAACCAGTGCCGAATGCAACGTTATGGGAAAATATGACGCCAATGGCAAGCTGGTCAATATAGGCATTAGCTTCTGGGGGACGGGCACTTACGCCAGCGCGCCTTCACTTCAGCATACCATCAATACCGCGATGGATACCGTCAGCGACGTATTATCTGCACTGGTCGACGGCTATGCGGATAACTATGTTCTCAACGCGTATAAAAACCTCATGAGTTCGGTGGCCGCGTTTGCCACGGCAAATGGCCTGACCGGTAATGACATCATCATTACCGGACATAGTCTTGGCGGACTGGCTGTTAACAGCATGGCAACCCTGTCCGCACAGGGCCAGTGGGGTGGTTTCTTTGAGGACGCTAGCTACGTCGCATTCGCCTCTCCGACTCAAAACCTGGCCGATGACAAAGTGCTTAATATTGGTTATGAGAACGATCCGGTATTTCGTGTGTTAACGGGTCACAGCTTGACGCTGGACAGTTTATTTAACCACGACACGCCGCTTGAAACCTGCACCAACAACATCGTCTCCTTTAATGATTACTATGCCGGCCTGACCAACGATTGTAAGATCTTTTCGATCGCGAATATGGCGTCCTGGGCCGG
>NZ_JAMJFW010000060.1:0-23820 GCF_023544405.1 Enterobacter cloacae complex sp. OE43NF | reverse complement strand
AAAACATTCGAATTCTTAAAGGATTCTAAAACTGTTTTTGTTTTAGGGTATAATTTTGTTGTATTCAATTCTTCCTGCGTAAGCCTCCTTTCCTTTGGCCCCTCTCTGTATTCCTTTAAAGAATTAGTATTTACCAGCGTGTTATCCAGATCAAATAATACTGCCTCAATTGAATTATTCATAATCTTCTCTTAACAAATGAATTTGCTGTGATTGAATTAATAGGCTAAGCGTAATATAAATCACACGAAACTCTAAGGGTTAAATATAAAATCGGAGTACCATGCCAGCATATTTTTCCGCATTGACAAATATACTGCATGATTGTAAGTACCTCGGATAGTGTTTTTATCCACATGAGCTAACTGGATTTCAATCCACGCACTGTTGAAACCTTGCTCATGGAGGATAGTCGACATTGTGTGTCTAAACCCATGTCCAGTGAGTCTCCCACCATAGCCGATTCTCTTGATAACCTGATTGATACTCGCTTCACTCATAGGCTTGTTCGGATCATTCCGCCCCGGAAAAACATAACGATAGTTCCCTGTCATTATCTTGAGTTCACTGAGCAAATCTAACGCCTGATGTGATAGAGGCACAAGATGTGGCCTGCGCATTTTCATCCTTTCGGCAGGAATTTCCCAAATAGCGTTATCCAGATCAAATTCTTGCCATAATGCCGCGCGTAATTCGATAGTTCTCACCCCCGTTATCATCAGTAATTTAGTGGCTATCTGGACAAGCTTACTCCCGGAGTAACCCTCTAAGGCACGAAGAAAATCAGGTATTTCATCAGCTTTTAGGAACGGGAAATGATTGGATTGATGTACTTCGAGGGCACTGGAAAGATCAGCCGCAGGATTGTACTCCGCCCTACCAGTTGCAATAGCGTAGCGAAACACTTCGGAGCAACGCTGTCGCACTTTGCGCATTTTCTCCAACGCACCACGTTTCTCAATTTTACGCAGAACGTTCAGCAGCTCTAGCGGTTTAATCTCCCCCACTGGCCTTGTTCCGACATAAGGAAAAATATCGTTCTTAAACGCTTCCATGATGTCTGATGCATATCCCGCTGACCATTTAGCAGATTTAAGTTGATGCCACTCTCTGGCTATCTTTTCAAAGGCGTTCTCTGACTCTGTTTGCAGAGCCAGCTTTTGCTCTTTTCGAACCTCACTAGGGTTCTTTCCTTCTGCCACAAGTTTGCGAGCTTCATCACGACGGGAACGAGCATCGGCAAGGGTGATCGTTGGGTAAACGCCAAGCGAGATCATTTTGGGTTTACCGGCAAAGCGATAGCGGAACCGCCAGTTCTTGCTTCCATTAGGTTCTATAAGCAATGACAAGCCTTGCCCATCCCCAAGCGTATAGGGTTTATCTTCAGGCTTAGCGCGGCGAATCTGCATATCGTTTAAAGGCATGTGTATAGGAATCCAAGACCGAACAGGAACATATACACAATCCTATACACATTCTGTATCGGATTCTACTGGATGGTTACGGACAACGATGGACTTAAAATCAGTAAAATCGTTATAAAACAAGGGAGTTAAGGATGGATACGGACGTTTGAGGAAGTTGAGATGGTGCCGATAATAGGAGTCGAACCTACGACCTTCGCATTACGAATGCGCTGCTCTACCAACTGAGCTATATCGGCCCTGAGAGGCCGGTTACGAGCGTAACCACGGGGCAAAAGGTTAGATCTATCCGGGTGATGCGTCAATGCCCTTTTGAATCAAACGGCTATTTTTGCATCACCCGTGATTATTTACGCACGAATCGTATCGTCGCCGATGCCGATCCACTTGTAGGTGGTCAACGCTTCCAGGCCCATCGGACCACGCGCGTGCAGTTTCTGCGTGCTGACGGCCACTTCCGCGCCCAGACCAAACTGTCCACCGTCGGTGAAGCGGGTTGATGCGTTCACGTACACGGCAGAAGAATCCACTTCGTTTATAAAGCGGTCGGCATTGCGCAGCGTGCGCGTCAGGATGGCGTCAGAGTGCTGAGTACCATGCTCACGGATGTGCGCGATAGCGTCGTCAAGATCGGCCACGATCTTCACGTTCAGATCCAAAGACAGGAACTCGTCGTCATATTGCTCCGCGTTTACCGGCACCACCGTCGCCGGGCCGTCTTTCAGCAGCGCCAGCGCCTTCTCGTCCGCATGCAGCGTGACGCCACTCTCGGCCATCTGCTTGCTCAGGGCTGGCAGGAAGGTGTTCGCGATACCCTGATGCACCAGCAGCGTTTCAACGGTATTACAGGTGCTTGGACGCTGGGTTTTGGCATTCACAATAATCTTCAGCGCCGGTGCAATTTCGGCGCTCTCGTCCACCACGATATGGCACACGCCGATACCGCCGGTGATCACCGGGATCGTCGACTGCTCGCGGCACAGCTTGTGCAGGCCCGCGCCACCGCGTGGGATCAGCATGTCGATGTATTTGTCCATGCGCAGCATCTCGTTCACCAGCGCACGGTCCGGGCTTTCGATAGCCTGCACGGCACCTGCCGGTAAGCCGCACTCCTGCAGCGCCTGCTGGATGACTTTCACCGTCGCGGCGTTGGTGCGCCAGGTCTCTTTCCCGCCGCGTAGAATAGCGGCGTTACCGGTCTTCAGGCACAGGGAAGCGACATCTACCGTCACGTTCGGGCGGGCTTCATAAATCACGCCGATAACGCCGAGCGGCACGCGGCGGCGCTCCAGACGTAAACCGCTGTCGAGCAGTCCACCGTCGATTACCTGCCCGACCGGATCGGCCAGATTACAAACCTGACGGACATCGTCGGCGATGCCTTTCAGGCGTGCCGGGGTCAATGCCAGACGGTCGAGCATCGCTTCGCTCAGACCATTGCGGCGCGCTTCCAGCAGATCCTGTTCGTTGGCGAGGAGGATTTCCTGCGACTGCGATTCCAGATAATCAGCGATTTTTTCCAGCACGCGGTTTTTCTCGCGGCTGGAAAGGAGCGCCAGTTTGTAAGAGGCGGCCTTGGCGGCGGCACCCATTTGTTCCAGCATTTTCTGGCTCCTTAACGAATAATCATGTCGTCACGATGCACGGCAACCGGGCCATACTCGTAACCCAGAATGGCGTCGATCTGCTGCGAGTGGTGACCCGCAATACGGCGCAGAGCATCGCTGTTATAGCGGCTGACGCCGTGAGCGATGTCGCGACCTTCAAGGTTACGGATACGGATAACTTCACCACGGGAGAAGTTGCCTGTCACGTTTTTAATTCCTTTAGGAAGCAATGAACTCCCTCTTTCCAGAATCGCCGCGGTCGCCCCTTCATCCACGGTCAGTTCACCTGCCGGCGGCGCGCCGAAAATCCAGCGTTTGCGGTTTTCCAGCGGGGATTCCTGGGCGTGGAAGCGCGTGCCGACGGAAATGCCTTCCATCACGTCGCCAATGACGCCAGGACGGCTGCCGGCCGCAATGATGGTGTCGATCCCGGCGCGGCAGGCCACATCCGCCGCCTGCAGTTTAGTGCCCATGCCGCCCGTTCCCAGGCCAGAGACGCTGTCGCCGGCGATGGCGCGCAGCGCATCGTCAATGCCGTGTACATCGGTAATCAGTTCAGCTTCCGGGTTGGAGCGCGGGTCTGCGGTAAACAGCCCCTGCTGGTCGGTCAGGAGCAAGAGCTTGTCGGCACCGGCCAGGATCGCCGCCAGCGCAGAGAGGTTATCGTTATCACCCACTTTGATTTCAGCGGTAGCCACGGCGTCGTTTTCGTTAATCACCGGGACGATATTGTTGTCCAGCAGCGCGCGCAGCGTATCGCGGGCGTTCAGGAAGCGTTCTCTGTCTTCCATATCCGCGCGCGTCAGCAGCATCTGCCCGACGTGAATGCCATAAATTGAGAACAACTGTTCCCAGAGTTGAATGAGTCGGCTTTGTCCCACGGCGGCCAGCAGCTGTTTAGAGGCGATCGTCGCGGGGAGTTCGGGGTAACCCAGATGTTCACGCCCGGCGGCAATCGCCCCGGAGGTCACAATAACAATACGATGCCCTGCGGCATGCAGCTGAGCGCACTGACGCACAAGCTCAACAATGTGGGCGCGATTTAGGCGGCGCGATCCGCCTGTTAAAACACTGGTGCCGAGTTTTACCACCAGCGTCTGGCTGTCACTCATGATTCTCTGCCGTTCAACGATAAGGGAAAGTGATGTCGAACGAACGTTTTAACAGGTGTCAGGCCCGTTGCCAACTGCCACAGCACATCGCGAAACACTTTGTTGCGCGGGATCAGGAAGCGTAGCGGCGGATTTTGACAATTTTATTACCGAAATAATAAATCACAGTTTTTTAAAATTAATCTTAATTTGTCATAAAAGTTTCATTCCGTAACGTTAAAACCCTTTCTGTTTTTTCACGGGACTTAAGCATGAGCTTATCGTCCAGCGAATTTTTAAGCGCGTTTATAAGACAGGATCGAAAATGAAAAAGAGCACTCTGGCATTAATGGTTATGGGCGTTGTGGCTTCCGCATCTGTTCACGCTGCCGAAGTTTATAATAAAAACGGTAACAAACTGGACGTGTACGGCAAAGTTAAAGCAATGCACTACATCAGCGATGACGATTCAAAAGATGGTGACCAGACATATGTGCGTTTCGGTTTTAAAGGTGAAACTCAGATTAACGATCAGCTGACGGGCTATGGCCGTTGGGAAGCGGAATTTGCGGGCAACAAAGCAGAGAGCGACTCCACTCAGAAAACGCGTCTGGCATTCGCCGGTCTGAAGCTGAAAGACTTTGGTTCTCTGGATTACGGTCGTAACCTGGGCGCGCTGTATGACGTGGAAGCGTGGACCGATATGTTCCCTGAGTTTGGCGGCGACTCTTCCGCGCAGACCGATAACTTCATGACCAAGCGTGCAAGCGGTCTTGCCACTTACCGTAACACCGACTTCTTTGGCGCGGTTGATGGTCTGGATATGACCCTGCAATATCAGGGTAAAAACGAAAACCGCGACGTCAAAAAACAGAACGGTGACGGTTTTGGTACGTCTCTGACCTATGACTTTGGCGGCAGCGATTTCGCGGTAAGCGGCGCGTACACCAACTCTGACCGTACCAACGCGCAGAACCTGCTGACCCGCGGCGAAGGCAAAAAAGCCGAAGCCTGGGCAACCGGTCTGAAATATGATGCGAACGATATCTACCTGGCGGCGATGTACTCCGAAACCCGCAATATGACCCCAATTTCTGGCGGCTTTGCCAATAAAGCGCAGAACTTTGAAGTGGTCGCACAATATCAGTTCGATTTCGGTCTGCGTCCATCCCTGGGTTATGTCCAGTCTAAAGGCAAGGATATCGAAGGCATTGGCGATGAAGATCTGGTGAAATATATCGACGTCGGCGCGACCTATTATTTCAACAAAAATATGTCCGCGTTTGTTGATTATAAAATCAACCAAATTGATGACGATAACAAACTGGGCGTGAGCAGCGATGATATCGTTGCCCTGGGTATGACCTACCAGTTCTGAGTCGGCAGTAATAAAAAAACCGGCATTAAGCCGGTTTTTTTGTGCCCGGAGGCGCTGCGCTTACCGGGCCTGCGGGATCATCACCCGGCATTATTTCATTTTTACGCCGTCAATTTCGCCTTTTCACTGGAAAAATCATCGGCAGGCTCAAGCTTCAGGTCCAGCGTGGCCAGTAAATCGCGCGCCTTGTCGTGGAACTCTTTCAGGGTATATTCCAGGCGGTCAATCACTTCCTGATCTTTGATGGTGGTGGCCTGCCAGTTGCCGTCTTTATTAAACAGGCCAAACTGGTAGCTGTAGGTAAAACGTTTCTCTTCTGCTTCCATTTCCATCCACCAGCCCCAGAATTCACGTTTTTCGGGTGCAGGCTTCACGTTGACGCATACAGCCAGGCAGTCGAAAAAAAAGCGATTCTCTTCACACTGCTCTTCTCGAATATACGGGCCAAGAGCCATGAACTTCTTAATCAATCTACTTTTCGGGTGTCCACTCGGTAACGTCATTACGATCTCCTTTTGTGAAGCCACTGTTTTACCAAACCATCAAAATTTAGCAATCTCTTAACACAATCTCTGGGCGATCCAACGCGTAATCTCTTTTAATGCTTTGTCAAAATTCTGATACACCGGGCTGAAGGGAACTTCCAGCAATTTGCCATCCGCAGATGACGATGTGATTAAGCGTGACTCCTCTTCCGGGCTGAACGGATCGTTTTTCCAGAAGCCGGACAGCATCGGCGTTGGACACCGGCGTCCCAGCAGGCCCTGCGTTTTTAACGAATAGCGATTGAGTTCCACGCGCAGCGCTTCGTCTGAAGCATCATGCATGCCAAGGCGGCTGGCCAGTACGTCGAGGTACATTTCCGGCACGCTGCCCTGACGGGCAGGATCGCTGAGCAGAGCGTGAACCACCGGCCCAAGACAGGCTACGGCCTTCAGGCGTGACGCCTCAAGATAGGCCAGACGCACGGCCACGTTCGCCCCAAAGCGGAAACCAAACGCCGCGACGCGGGTGTGGTCGACCCAGGGAATGTTTTCCAGCGCTTTCAGCGCATGCTGGTGCAGAAGACTGGAATCCTGCGTCAATTTCCATTTAGAGGAAAAACCGATAGAGGGCATATCAAGCGTCAGCATCGCGATCCCTTTTGGGGCGAAGTAACGCTCATACAGGCTGTAATAGTCGATTTGCAGCGAATCCAGCCCACCGCACATCAGCACGGTCGGAAACGGGCCGTCGCCTTCAGGCATATGCAGGAACCCAGTCACGGGCGCGCCGCCGGGGATGGTGAACTCAAGCTCGCGCATCCGGCCCGGCAAGCGTTGGGCAGCCTCTTCATAGGCACGGTTTGCCAGCGCCTGCGCCTGCTCTGCCAGCTCATCCCCTTTTAAGTGCGGATAGGCGGCAATGGCGTAAAGATTGGCTGCGTGCAGCCAGTGCTTGCCGCTGAGGGTGGCGTCCTCTTCCTGGCTGGCTTTTTGCTGCCAGAGCATCGCCTGTTTCGACCATTCGTAGATCCAGTTGCCACCGCGGTAACCCACCACCGTATCGTAGAGTTCGCTGTCGGTACGTTCGGCTTCACTCATGACGATACGCGCCTGCACATCGAGGATTTCACGCGGATCGATACCGCGCCAGATCCACATCAGGCGGTTAATCATGCGATACCAGTGAGGCACGTTTTTACCGTCTAATGCAGACTGGACGGCAGGCTGGTTCCCCGGATTGAAGCGACGCACCAGCGTCGAGGTTTCAGGGTGCTTGAAACGGGGTTTGAAGAGTGTCTCGGTGAGATTCGCCTGCGTCATTGCGTTGCCTCCATGGATACGTCATATAGTGTCCATTGTAACGCGTGGCAGAATAAAAAGAACAACGCCCGGCATAGCCGGGCGTGTAAAGTTACGTACGGAAATTAACGGCCGGAAATAGGCGGTACGAAGACCACGCCCATGTCCCATGGCTGTTCAATCCAGGTATCCTGTGGGATATCAATCACGTAATCATCCACCAGTGGGCGGCCCGCCGGTTTCGCGAAGATGGTGACGAAGTGCGCTTTTGGGTACATTTCGCGGATAGCCACCGCGGTACCGCCGGTATCCACCAGGTCATCAATAACGATGAAACCTTCACCGTCGCCTTCCGCGCGTTTCAGCACTTTCAGCTCACGCTGGTTGTCGTGGTCATAGCTGGAGATGCAGACGGTATCGACATGACGAATACCCAGCTCACGCGCCAGCAGCGCCCCCGGTACCAGACCGCCACGGCTAACGGCAATAATGCCTTTCCACTGTTCAGAAGGCATCAGACGCGCGGCCAGTTTGCGTGCGTGGATCTGCAACATGTCCCAGGTGACGACGTATTTTTCGCTCATGTGAAGTGTCCCAGCCTGTTTTTATACGGCTTAAAAAGTGTTCGAGGGGGAAATAGGTTGCGCGAGATTATAGAGATCTGACGCACTAAAAACCAGTGTTTAGCGCCCTCTGCCTGAGTTTTTACATGCTTTATGCTACCAGCCATCGGAGAAAGTGGTATTCTCAGTTGCATCTCGCAAGCCTGACTTGTGGTAACTATTAACCTGCTAACCCTGTGACCTGCAACTCGCTTTGCAGGGCATCGACAAGGAGACTTATCGTGTCTGAACTGTCTCAATTATCTCCCCAGCCGCTGTGGGATATTTTTGCCAAAATCTGCTCCATTCCACACCCGTCTTACCATGAAGAACAGCTTGCCGAACATATTATGGGTTGGGCGAAGGAAAAAGGTCTGCACGCTGAACGCGACCAGGTTGGCAACATTCTGATCCGCAAACCGGCGACCGCAGGCATGGAAAACCGTAAACCGGTTGTGCTGCAGGCGCACCTGGACATGGTGCCACAGAAAAACAACGACACCGTTCACGACTTCACGAAAGACCCGATCCAGCCGTACATCGACGGCGACTGGGTGAAAGCGCGCGGCACCACGTTGGGTGCAGATAACGGTATCGGTATGGCCTCTGCGCTGGCGGTACTGGCGGACGACAGCGTTCAGCACGGTCCACTGGAAGTGCTGCTGACCATGACCGAAGAAGCGGGCATGGACGGTGCGTTCGGTCTGCAGGCGAACTGGCTGCAGGCGGATATTCTGATCAACACCGACTCTGAAGAAGAAGGCGAGATCTACATGGGCTGCGCGGGCGGGATTGATTTTATCTCTACCCTGCCGCTCTCCCGTGAAGCGGTGCCTGCTGGCTTCCAGACCTTCAAGCTGACGCTGAAAGGGCTGAAAGGCGGCCACTCCGGCGGTGATATTCACTTAGGCCTGGGCAACGCCAACAAACTGCTGGCACGCTTCCTGGCGGGCCACGCGGCTGATCTGGACCTGCGTCTGGTCGATTTCAACGGCGGTACGCTGCGCAACGCAATCCCACGTGAAGCGTTCGCGACGGTAGCCGTTCCAGCTGCCAGAGCGGACGAGCTGAAAAAGCTCTCCAGCGTCTATCTGGATATCCTGAAAAACGAACTGTCCGCGAAAGAGAAGAACCTGACCGTAGTGCTGGAGTCTGTGTCCACGGATAAAGCCGCGCTGACCACCCAGTCTCGTGACACCTTTATTCAGCTGTTAAACGCGACGCCAAACGGCGTGATCCGCAACTCAGACGTCGCGAAAGGCGTGGTTGAAACCTCTCTGAACGTGGGTGTGGTCACCATGGGCGACGACAGCGCAGAGATCATCTGCCTGATCCGATCGCTTATCGACACCGGTAAAGAGTACGTAGTGAGCATGCTGGAATCTCTGGGCACGCTGGCCGGTGCGAAAACCTCTGCCAAAGGCAGCTACCCAGGCTGGCAGCCGGACGCAAGCTCCCCGGTGATGGCACTGGTGCGTGAAACATACCAGCGTCTGTTCAACAGCACCCCGAACATTCAGGTGATCCACGCGGGTCTGGAATGTGGTCTGTTCAAGAAGCCGTACCCGAACATGGATATGGTCTCCATTGGGCCAACCATTACCGGGCCGCACTCGCCGGATGAGCAGGTTCACATTGAAAGCGTGGGCCATTACTGGACCCTGCTGACTGAACTGCTGAAAGCGATTCCTGCTAAGTAATACCCTCACCCCAGCCCTCTCCCAAAGGGAGAGGGTGAACAACGTCGCGCCACTGGCCTTTTTACAATCCCAATACCAGCTGACGTTCTAGCTGCGGATCCAGCAAGGTAACGTGTAACCCCACCAGCCTGACCCCTCGCCCGCCCCGACGTTCATCCCAGGCCCTTTTCGCCGTCGCGATGAGATCCTCTTTATTCAGGCGCGGCCAGACGTGCTCCTGAGTCGTCTGCTGAAAATCATTGAACTTAAGCTTCACGCCCTGACGGGCAATCAGCAGGTCCGGTTTGACCTTGATTAAGCGCCGTTCCAGCTCAGGATAGAGCTGCTCCGTAATGATGGTTTCGCATTCAGACCAGTCATGAATATCTTCAATCAGTGTGCGTTCAACCCCGACCGACTTTCGCAGCCGCTCGCTGCTGACACTGCGCTCGTCTATCCCCTGACTGCGCTCCCACAGCACGCGGCCAAATTTTCCAAAGCGTTTAAGCAGCATGGCTAAATCGCTGCGCTGTACATCTTCGCAGGTTCGCAGCCCCATGCTTTCCAGCTTTGCCGCAGAGACTTTGCCTACGCCCGGGATTTTGCCGAGCGGCAGCGTTTTTAAAAACGCCGGGACCTCTTCCGGGGTAATAACGTACTGGCCGTCGGGCTTGTTGAGATCGGACGCTATTTTGGCGAGGAACTTCACCGGTGCGACCCCTGCCGACGCGGTCAGATTCAGCTCCTGGAAGATAGTCCGGCGGATCTCCTGCGCCATCAGCGTCGCGGAGCCGTGACAGTGCACGCTGTCGGTGACATCAAGATAAGCTTCGTCCAGCGACAGAGGTTCAATCAGTGAGGTGTAGCGAGAGAAGATTTCGCGGATATGCAGGGACGCTTCTTTGTACGCCTCAAAGCGACCGGGTAAAAGCGTGAGATGAGGACAGAGCTTAAGGGCCATGGCGGTAGGCATGGCGCTGCGCACGCCAAATTTGCGCGCAGGATAGTTGGCGGTGCTGATTACACCGCGCTGGACACGGCTACCGCCAATGGCAATAGGAATATCCCGCAGCGCCGGGTTGTCACGCATCTCCACTGCGGCAAAAAAACAGTCCATATCGACATGGATTATTTTGCGCATTACGACCACCACACATGTATTTATATACAGTATATCAAAGTCTAAAAAATGCGACAGCAGATTTACCTTCTCTTATTTGTCATAAAAATATGATACAAAAAACAACACGTAACTTGTTGTATATATTAATTTTTTATGTGAATAAGGATATAAATTCATGAGAAAAATACTCGCGCTCTCTCTGCTGCTCGTGACGGGAACGAGCTTCGCTGGCCCACAGATCGTTGCTCACCGGGGCGGAACAGCCGATGCGCCAGAAAACACAGTACAAGCGATCAAACTGGCCTTAGAGAATCAGGCTCAGGCAGTCTGGATAACCGTGCAGCTCAGTAAAGATGGCGTTCCGGTCCTGTATCGTCCTTCTGATTTAAAAGCGCTGACGAACAAAACAGGCAAAATCTCGGACTACACGCTTGCGGAGTTATCGGCAGTTGACGCTGGCTGGAGCTGGGGCGGTGAAACCCATCCGTGGCGTGGCAAAGGGGTGACGATCCCCACCCTGAAAAGCGTGCTGGAAACCTGGCCACAAACCCGGTTTTATATTGATATCAAATCACCTGACGCCGATCCGGCCACGATGGGAAAAGCGCTTCTTGCGGTGCTTAATGAGACACAGAGTCTGGGGCGGGTGAGGGTTTATTCTACTGAGGACCGTTATCTTGCCTCGCTTCCGGCAGCAATCCCACACTTTGTTACCCGAAGTGAAACGCGCTCCAGGCTGGTAACGGTATCGCTGAGCCACCAGTGCCTGCCACCAGAGCAGACGATGCAGGAGTACTGGTACGCGCTAGAGCTGAACAGAACCGTTGACGTGGTTGAGAAATTTACCCTTGGTGAAGGGGTGTCCCGCTCAACCCTCACATGGGATAAAGAATCCATGGACTGTTTCCGCTCGCAGGGCAACAGTCACGTTATCTTGCTGGGCGTGAACACCGCCGAAGATTATAAAAAGGCAGAGGCGCTGCAGGCGGATGCGGTGATGGTCGACTCGCCCGCCGCCGCAAAAGCGTGGGCTAAATAAGCCAGCAGGCCGCAATAATGCGGCCTGCTGTTATCGTTACGTCGCGATTTACAAAATTCGGCGCTGCTGCTCCCGCGCCATCCTTTTTTTACGGGCATCGCACGGTTCCGGGCAGTCGCAGACTTTTTCCATGCCAATGGACGAGATCCCACCGCAGCTGCCCTGAATGCTTTTGCGCTTGATGATCCAGCCTAACGACATGCCGAATATGACCAGTACAAAGACCGCGAAGGTTGCCAGAAACGTCAGCATCATCAGCCTCCAAAATCATCCAGCAGGATGTTCTCATCTTCCACGCCCAGATCTTTAAGCATCTTGATCACTGCGGCGTTCATCACTGGCGGACCACACATATAAAACTCGCAGTCTTCCGGCGCAGGATGCTGTTTGAGGTAGTTTTCATACAGCACGTTGTGGATGAAGCCCGTATGGCCGGTCCAGTTATCTTCCGGCTGCGGATCGGAGAGCGCCACATGGAAGGTGAAGTTAGGGTTTTCACGCGCCAGCTGTTCGAACTCATCATCATAGAACATCTCACGCAGCGAACGCGCCCCGTACCAGAAGCTGATTTTACGCTGACTGCCAAGCCGCTTGAGTTGGTCGAAAATGTGCGAACGCATCGGCGCCATACCTGCACCACCGCCGATAAATACCATTTCGGCATCGGTCTCTTTCGCAAAGAACTCGCCAAACGGGCCGGAGATGGTCACCTTGTCGCCCGGTTTTAATGACCAGATATACGATGACATGACGCCCGGCGGCGCATGCGGTACCGCTGGCGGCGGCGTGGCGATACGCACGTTAAGCATGATGATACCCTTCTCTTCCGGGTAGTTCGCCATGGAGTAAGCACGAAGCGCGGGCTCTTTAACCTCAGAGACAAAGCGGAAGAGGTTGAATTTATCCCAGTCGGCACGGTATTCATCAGGCACGTCGAAGTCAGCATAGGCTACGGTGTGCTCCGGACATTCAATCTGGATATAGCCCCCCGCCCGGAACGGAACGCTCTCTCCTTCAGGCACCCGCAGTTTAAGCTCTTTGATAAACGTGGCTTTGTTATCATTGGAGATAACTTCGCATTCCCATTTTTTAACGCCGAAAATCTCCTCCGGCAGTTCAATTTTCATGTTCTGGCGCACCGCGACCTGGCAGGCCAGACGGCAGCCCTCTTTCGCCTCACGCTTGGTGATGTGCGACAGCTCAGTGGGCAGAATATCGCCACCGCCCTCTTTCACCTTTACGCGGCACTGCCCGCAGGAGCCACCGCCGCCGCAGGCCGAAGAGACGAAGATGCCGTTGCCGGCAAGCGTATTCAGCAGTTTATCGCCGGCTGGTGTGCGGATCTGGTTTTGCGGTTCATCGTTGATATCGATAATGACATCGCCGGAATTCACCAGCTTCGCGCGCGCCACCAGAATCAACCCCGACAGCACCAGTACAATCAGCGTGAACATCGCCACGCCAAGCATAATTTCCATCAGTTAGCCCTTATAGCTGCACACCGGAGAAGGACATAAAGCCCAGCGCCATGAGACCGGTGGTGATAAAGGTGATCCCTAAGCCACGCAGGCCTGCAGGCACGTTGGCATATTTCATTTTTTCGCGGATCCCCGCCATGGTGACGATAGCCAGCATCCAGCCGATCCCGGAGCCGAAACCATACACAATTGATTCGCTGAAGTTGTAATCACGCTGAACCATAAACGAGACGCCACCGAAGATGGCGCAGTTCACCGCGATCAACGGCAGGAAGATCCCCAGCGCGTTGTAGAGTGACGGGAAATACTTATCAAGGATCATCTCAAGGATTTGCACCAGCGCCGCAATCACACCGATAAAGGTGATGAAGTTCAGGAAGCTGAGATCCACCCCCTCCACCAGCGCGCTGTCGCGCAGGACAAAATTGTACACCAGGTTGTTGATCGGCACCGACAGGCCAAGCACCACGGTAACCGCTATGCCCAGGCCAAATGCTGTCGATACCTTTTTGGACACGGCAAGGAACGTACACATGCCGAGGAAGAACGCGAGCGCCATGTTTTCAACAAACACCGCGCGCACAAATAAACTCAGGTAATGAGCCATTGTCGGTTACTCCTTTTCCTGCTGTTCTGGCTTCAGGGTACGAATTAGCCAGATCAGCAAACCGATAATGAAAAATGCGCTTGGAGCCAGCAGGAACAGGCCGTTTGGCAGATACCAGCCGCCATTCTGTACCGTGTCCAGCACCGTGATGCCAAACAGCTTACCGCTGCCAATCAACTCACGCAGGAACCCTACGGACAGCAGGATCACGCCGTAGCCGAGGCCGTTGCCGATGCCGTCCATAAAGCTCGCCAGCGGGGGCATTTTCATGGCATAGCCTTCTGCACGCCCCATCACGATACAGTTGGTGATAATCAGGCCCACAAATACCGAAAGCTGTTTCGATATTTCATAGGCAAAGGCTCGCAGCAGCTGATCGACCACGATCACCAGCGAGGCGATGATCGCCATCTGCACGATGATCCTCACGCTGTTGGGGATATGGTGGCGGATCATCGAGATAAACATGCTGGAAAACGCGGTTACCAGCGTTACTGCCAGCGTCATCACCACCGCCGTTTCCAGCTTGGTGGTCACCGCCAGGGCTGAACACACACCCAGCACCTGCAGCGTTATCGGGTTATTGGCTAAAAGTGGGCCAATCAGCACCTTTTTAACTTCTTTCAGTTCACCCGTATCAGCCATGGTTCAGCGCTCCTTCACGTACATTTTTCAGGAAAGGACCAAAACCGAGTTCGCCCATCCAGAAATCAAAACTGTGCTGCACCCCTTTGGAGGTGAGCGTGGCCCCGGATAGCCCGTCAACGGCATAGACATCGTCAGGACGCGCAGACCCTTTCATCACCTTCAGCGCAGGCGCTCCGCTGTCGTCGAGCACTTTCTTCCCGACAAACTGCGCGCGCCAGTTAGGGTTCTCCACTTCGCCACCGAGCCCCGGCGTTTCACCCTGGTCATAGTAGGTGATGCCTTTCACGGTGCGGCCATCCGTATCAAGCGCCACGAAGGCGTACATCATTGACCACAGGCCGTTGCCGTAGATGGGCAGCACCACTTCCTGCACCTGTTTTTGCTCATCACGTACGAGGTAGATTTCAGCCAGATTGCTGCGACGCTTAATGCCCGCCGGATCCTGAGATGCGTCCAGCGTCATGCTCATCTGCGGGTCTTTTAATGCCAGCGCCTGGTTGTATTTCGCCGGATCTTTATCCAGCAGTTGACCCGTTTTTAAATCCACCAGACGCGCGGTGATGCGCTCAGCAAAGACGGCCGACACATCGTCTGCACTCATCCCTTCCTGCATCAGCCCGGCGACGGCCAGGATGTTGCGCTGTTTATCCAGCGCGCGCTGCTCCTGCTGTCGCGGCTTTAACCCCACGGCAGAACCAGCCACCACAATGGAACAGACCAGACACAGGACCAGCACCACCAGCAGCGTTTTGCCGATGCTGTCGTTATTTTTGATTTCAGCCACGTGCCTTCCTCCGCTTAATGTTGGCGCGCACGACCAGATAATCGAACAGTGGTGCAAACAGGTTGGCAAACAGAATGGCCAACATCATCCCTTCCGGATAGGCCGGGTTGACCACACGAATCAGGACACACATCACCCCGATGAGCACGCCATAGCTCCATTTCCCTCTGTCAGTAAAGGAAGCAGAGACCGGATCGGTGGCCATGAACATCATGCCGAAGGCGAAACCGCCCAGCACCAGATGCCAGTACCAGGGCATGGAGAACATCGGGTTGGTGGCGGAACCGATAAGGTTGAACAGTGTGGCAGTCAGCACCATGCCGATCATGACACCGGCGACAATCCGCCAGGAGGCCACGCGACCAAACAGGATGATCGCCCCGCCAATCAAAATCATCAGCGTGGAGACCTCCCCAATGGAGCCCGGGATGTTGCCCATAAACGCATCAAACCAGGTAACGGGTTGGCCTGTCGCATTGTTCACCAGCGTTTCACCGCCGTGCGCCGCCCATTGTGAAAGCGGTGTCGCCCCAGAGAAGCCGTCCGCAGCGGTCCAGACCAGATCGCCGGAGATTTGCGCCGGATAGGCAAAGAACAAGAACGCACGCCCTGCCAGCGCAGGGTTGAGGAAGTTACGCCCGGTTCCCCCGAAGATCTCTTTCGCGATGACCACACCAAAGCTGATCCCCAGCGCGGCCTGCCAGAGCGGTAACGTTGGCGGGACAATCAGGGCAAACAGAATGGAAGTAACAAAGAAGCCTTCGTTGATCTCATGTTTACGAATAATGGCAAACAGCACTTCCCAGAACCCACCCACGATAAATACCGTGATGTAGATCGGCAGGAAGAACACCGCCCCCAGCGTCATCATGCTGACCCAGCCCGCGTCTGGGGCAAAACTCACGCCAAGCGACTGCGCCAGACGGTAATGCCAGTCAGACTGGATCACCTGCGCCAGTTGCTGAGCATCGTACAGATGATGCAGCGCCGGAATGGTCTGCAGCCCCACGTTGTACATGCCCCAGAACATTGCCGGGAAGACGGCAAACCAGACCAGAATCATCATTCGCTTCAGGTCGATGGCGTCACGAACGTGCGCCGCGCCTTTCGTCACCAGACCTGGCGTGTAGAAAATGGTCGTCGTCGCTTCATACAGCGGGTAGTACTTCTTCAGTTTACCCTCGGTAAAATGCGGCTCTATTTTTTCAAAGAGGTGTTTTAAGCCCATGGTTATCCTTCCTGCTCAATGCGGGTTAACACCTCGCGCAATACCGGTCCATATTCGTATTTTCCCGGACAGACATAGGTACAGAGCGCCAGATCTTCTTCGTCCAGCTCCAGGCAACCCAGCGCCTGGGCGCTGTCGGTGTCCCCGGCAAGCAGATCGCGCAGCAGCACGGTGGGCAGAATATCAAGCGGCATAACACGCTCGTAGTTGCCAATCGGCACCATGGCACGCTCACCGCCGTTTGTGCTGGTGGAGAAGTTGAACAGCTTATGACGCAGGAAGTGGCCGAGCGTGGTGCGGGTGACGGAATACTTTTCTGCACCTGGCAGCACCCAGCCGAAGAGCTCTTTCTCACGCCCTTCCAGCACAATGCTCACCTGCAGATGGAAGCGTCCCAGATAGGCCTGCGGCCCAACGGCATGACGGCCGCTGAGTACCGAACCGGAAATCAGACGGTTTTCACCCGCTTTGGTTTCGTCGTCCAGCAGTTCATTGATATCCGCACCCAACAGCGTTGTCACCAGGCGCGGGTTTGCCGCCTGCGGCCCGCCAATCGCGATCACTCGCTCTGTGCAGAGCTTACCGGTGGTAAAGAGTTTGCCGATGGCAATCACGTCCTGATAGTTAAGGTGCCAGACCTGTTTTGTCAGGCTGACCGGCTCAAGGAAGTGAATATGCGTTCCCGCCAGCCCCGCCGGATGCGGGCCTGCAAATTCATTAAACGTCACCTGTCCCTGCGGATGGCCGCCAAGTTTACCGGCACTGGCCTGGCACACGTGGACTTTCCCGGGCGTCAGCCGCGTGAGAACGGTCAGCCCGGCATCAAAGGCCTGACGTTGTGCCAGAATAACCGGCTGTGGGTCTGCACTGAGTGGGTTGGTGTCGATTGCCGTAACGAAAATAGCGGCCGGAACCGTGCCAGGCACAGGCGTTTTGCTGAAAGGGCGTGTGCGAAATGCGGTCCACAAACCGGCGTCCAGCAGTTGCGCCTGAACGGTTTCACGGCTCAACGCCGCGAGGTCTGCGGCCTCATAATGGGCAAACTCACGCTGTTCATCCCCTTCAATGCGGATAACCACCGACTGCAACACGCGGCGTTCGCCACGGTTGATCGCCACAACGGTGCCGCTGGCAGGGGCGGTAAACATCACGCCGGGATTTTTTTTATCTTCGAAGAGCGCCTGCCCTTTAATGACGCGATCGTCCTGCTGGACCAGCATTGAGGGGCGCATCCCCACGTAATCGTCGCCCAGAATGGCAACATGGCGAACGCTTGCGCCTGCCGAAACGTGCTGTTCGGGCACGCCTGCGATGGGCAGGTCAAGTCCTTTTCTTATTTTAAACATGTGGTTAGCAAGTTTCCGTGAACAACTATTCTGAGGGCGTGAAGTGTACCATTTCCGGCGTTTTCCGGGCAGATAAAACTCAGCTGCAGGTGTCAAATTGCGAACTGATACGCAAAGTTCCTGGAGCCAGCGCGATTTTGATGGGTTATAAAGTAAAACTAATTTGTAAACTAACAGCTCCGCTCTTGCGAAAATCTATAGCGGTGCTAATGTGAGCGTTCCTAACAGATTAATCTGATTTCGGGTCTCTTTTGCCGTTCTGGCAAGTTGGTCTTAGTTTTATCAAGGAACTTGTAGTATGCGTAAAATCGCATTGTTCATTGCGATGCTCCTGATTCCGTGCGTGTCGTTTGCCGGGCTGCTCAGCAGCAACAGTTCAACCACGCCTGTGAGCAAAGAATATAAACAGCAGCTAATGGGATCCCCCGTTTATATTCAAATCTTCAAGGAAGAACGCACACTCGACCTGTTTGTGAAAATGGGTGAGACATATCAGCTGCTCGACAGCTACAAGATTTGTAACTATTCCGGTGGTCTGGGGCCAAAACAGCGTCAGGGCGATTTCAAAAGCCCGGAAGGGTTTTACAACGTTCAGCGTAACCAGCTAAAGCCGGATAGCCGTTTCTATAAAGCGATTAATATCGGCTTCCCGAATGCCTTTGACCGTGCGCACGGTTACGAAGGTAAGTATCTGATGATCCACGGTGCCTGTGTGTCCATCGGCTGTTACGCGATGACCGATTCCGGCATTGATGAGATTTTCCAGTTTGTCACGGGCGCACTGGTCTTTGGTCAGCCAAACGTTCAGGTCAGCATCTATCCGTTCCGCATGACCGATGCCAACATGGCGCGTCACAAGTACTCTTACTACGCGGATTTCTGGAAACAGCTAAAACCGGGCTATGACTATTTCGAGCAGACGCACAAGCCGCCTGTCGTCTCGGTTGTGGATGGCCGTTATGTGGTCAGCAAACCGCTGAGCCACGAAGTTGTCCACCCACAGCTGGCATCAAATTACACGGTCCCCGAGACAAAATAACACCCACTCGCCTGGCATAATCTTCTGCCAGGTCTCGTTGCCGGTCAGCGGCTGCGTGGCGATAACAGTGACCACATCGTTTGGTGTGGTCTCTTTCTGAAAATCAATTTCCACATCCTGATCGAGCAGCTTTGCCACGCCAAACGGTGCACGGCGGGTGATCCAGAACAGGTTCGTCGAGCAGAACGCCATCACATAGCGCCCGTCAGACAACAGCATGTTAAACACGCCCTTCTCGCGCAGTTCAGACGCCAGCGACGCAATATATTTAAATACCGCCGCCATGTTGCCAGGGGTGCGCGGATAACGCTCTGTCAGCTTATGCAGCAGCCAGCAAAAGGCTTTTTCGCTGTCGGTTTCGCCAACCGGGCGAAAATTACCGGTCTCCAGCGACTTATAGCCCGTAAGTTGCCCGTTATGCGCGTAGGTCCAGTTACGGCCCCACAGCTCACGGGTAAACGGATGGGTGTTTTCGAGCGCCACTTCGCCGCGGTTTGCCTGACGAATATGGGCGATGACCGAACAGGATTTAATGGGGTAATCCTGCACCAGCTTGGCAATCGGTGAGTTAAAGCTGGGTTGTGGATCCTTGAACGTGCGACACCCTTTGCCTTCGTAGAAGGTGATACCCCAGCCGTCTTTATGCGGCCCGGTTCCCCCACCGCGCTGTACCAGCCCGGTGAAACTAAAGCAGATATCGGTTGGCACATTGGCGCTCATCCCGAGCAGTTCGCACATAGATTACCTCCACTCCACAACTGCGGGGGGCACCGGTGCCCCCCAGCGAAGCCTTACTTAACCATCTCTTTTTCGATCAGCTGGATCAGGATGTGGATCACTTTGATGTGAATTTCCTGAATGCGGTCAGCATAACCGAAGTGCGGAACACGGATTTCAACGTCCGCGGTACCGTCCATCTTACCGCCATCTTTGCCCGTCAGGGTGATGACTTTCATCCCTTTTTCACGCGCCGCCGCAATCGCTTTGATCACGTTACCAGAGTTGCCAGAGGTGGAGATACCCAGCAGCACGTCACCTTCACGACCAACCGCTTCAACGTAGCGGGAGAAGATGTAGTCGTAACCGAAATCGTTGCCCACGCAGGAGATGTGGCTCACGTCGGAGATCGCAATCGCCGGGTAGCCCGGACGGTTTTCACGATAACGCCCGGTTAGCTCTTCTGCGAAGTGCATAGCGTCGCAGTGGGACCCCCCGTTACCGCAGGAGAGCACTTTGCCACCGGCTTTGAAACTGTCGGCCAGCAGGACCGCCGCGCGCTGAATAGCGTGAATATTGGCATCATCTTTCAGAAAGTTAGCCAGCGTTTCCGCCGCTTCGTTCAGTTCGTTACGAATAAGATCCTGGTACATGAGGATAATCCTTCAGTATTGATGAGATAACACAGTGGAGTGTACCGGATAGCAATAAAAGCGAGAAGCTAAAGGGATGCGAATCGTCTGACGTTTTGCGTTTTCGTGCCGGCAAACAAACGAACAATGTGAACCAGGTTGTAATTATTTTGTAAACACATTGCTAAAGGAAATAACATCAACTACAACCATATCATCACAAGTGGTCAGACCTCCTACAAGCAAGGGAGCTTTTCTTTATGATGATTTTGAGCATTCTCGCAACCGTTGTCCTGCTCGGTGTGCTGTTCTATCACCGTGTAAGTTTATTCCTGAGCAGCCTGATTCTTCTGGCCTGGACGGCTGTGCTTGGCGTCGCAGGTCTCTGGAATATCTGGCTTTTAGTGCCGCTGGCCATCATCCTTCTGCCGTTTAACTTTGCCCCGATGCGTAAGTCGATGATCTCCGCGCCGGTATTCAAAGGTTTCCGCAAAGTGATGCCACCGATGTCGCGCACCGAGAAAGAAGCGATTGACGCCGGTACCACCTGGTGGGAAGGCGATCTGTTCCAGGGCAACCCGGACTGGAAAAAACTGCATAACTACCCGCAACCGCGTCTGACAGCGGAAGAACAAGCCTTTATTGACGGCCCGGTAGAAGAAGCCTGCCGTATGGCCAATGACTTTGCCATCACCCATGAAATGGCCGACCTGCCGCCGGAGCTGTGGGGATACCTGAAAGAGCATCGCTTCTTCGCGATGATCATCAAAAAAGAGTACGGCGGTCTGGAATTCTCCGCGTACGCTCAGGCTCGCGTGCTGCAAAAACTGGCTGGCGTCTCCGGGATCCTGGCGATCACCGTGGGCGTACCTAACTCCTTAGGCCCGGGCGAACTGCTGCAGCATTACGGTACAAAAGAGCAGAAAGATCACTATCTGCCGCGTCTGGCACGCGGTCAGGAAATTCCATGCTTCGCACTGACCAGCCCGGAAGCGGGTTCCGATGCAGGCGCCATCCCGGATACCGGTGTGGTCTGCATGGGCGAATGGCAGGGCGAACAGGTGCTGGGTATGCGCCTGACCTGGAACAAACGCTACATTACGCTCGCGCCTGTCGCTACCGTGCTGGGCCTGGCGTTTAAACTCTCCGACCCGGAAAAACTACTGGGTGGTGAAGAAGATCTGGGCATTACCTGTGCGCTGATCCCCACCTCTACCCCGGGCGTTGAAATTGGTCGTCGCCACTTCCCGCTGAACGTGCCGTTCCAGAACGGTCCGACCCGCGGTCAGGATATCTTTGTCCCGATTGATTACATCATCGGTGGGCCGAAAATGGCCGGTCAGGGCTGGCGTATGCTGGTGGAATGTCTGTCCGTTGGTCGCGGCATTACTCTGCCGTCGAACTCAACCGGCGGGCTGAAATCGGTGGCGATGGGGATTGGTGCCTACGCGCACATCCGTCGTCAGTTCAAAATCTCCATCGGCAAGATGGAAGGGATCGAAGAGCCGCTGGCGCGTATCGCAGGCAACGCCTACGTGATGGATGCCGCCGCGTCGTTAATTACCTACGGCATTATGCTGGGTGAAAAACCGGCCGTACTGTCCGCGATTGTGAAGTACCACTGCACCCACCGCGCACAGCAGTCGATCATTGATGCAATGGATATCGCAGGTGGTAAAGGCATTATGCTCGGCGAAGGCAACTTCCTGGCGCGTGGCTATCAGGGCGCACCGATCGCCATCACCGTAGAAGGGGCAAACATCCTGACCCGCAGCATGATGATCTTCGGCCAGGGGGCGATTCGCTGCCATCCGTACGTGCTGGAAGAGATGGCCGCCGCGCAGAACAACGACGTGGATGCCTTCGACAAGCTGCTGTTCAAACATATCGGTCATGTAGGCAGCAATAAAGTGCGCAGCTTCTGGCTGGGTCTGACCCGCGGGCTGACCAGCGCCACGCCAACCCATGATGCGACAAAACGTTATTACCAGCATCTGAACCGGCTGAGCGCCAACCTGGCGCTGCTGTCCGACGTCTCCATGGCGGTGCTGGGCGGTAGCCTGAAGCGTCGCGAGCGCATCTCTGCCCGTCTGGGTGATGTGCTGAGCCAGCTCTACCTGGCTTCTGCGGTACTGAAACGCTACGACGACGAAGGCCGTCAGGAAGCGGATCTGCCGCTGGTGCACTGGGGGGTGCAGGATGCGCTGTATCAGGCCGAGCAGGCGATTGACGATCTGCTGGTGAACTTCCCTAACCGTCTGGTGGCAGGTGCCCTGCGCGTGGCGATCTTCCCGACCGGTCGTCATCATCTGGCGCCGTCTGACAAGCTGGATCATAAAGTGGCGAAGATCCTGCAGGTACCGAGCGCAACCCGCTCACGTATCGGCCGCGGTCAGTATCTGGCGCCAACGCCACATAACCCGGTGGGTCTGCTGGAAGAGGCGCTGCTGGACGTGATGGCCGCCGACCCGATTCACCAGAAGATCTGTAAACAGCTGGGCAAAAACCTGCCGTTTACCCGCCTGGATGAACTGGCGAAACAGGCACTGGCGGGTGGCATCATTGACAACAGCGAAGCCGCACTCCTGGTGAAAGCCGAAGAGAGCCGTCTGCGCAGCATTAACGTCGATGATTTCGAACCGGATGAGCTGGCGACACAGCCGGTAAAGCTGCCGGAGAAACACCGCAAACCTGAAGCCGCTTAACGCGTTTCGTCCTGAAAAACCCCGCCACTAGCGGGGTTTTTTATTGCCATCTTTTCTCTTTATGTCGTGCTACAGTGTCAAAAAGGGTCGTTTGAGGAGTCTGAATTGTGCCTGGTCTGAAGATTTCTATTTTGCAGCAACCTTTAGTGTGGATGGATGGCCCTGCCAACCTGCGCCACTTTGATCGTCAACTGGAAGGCATTACCGGGCGCGATGTGATTGTCCTGCCGGAGATGTTCACCACGGGCTTCGCGATGGAAGCCGCACAACAGTCGATGCCGCAGGATGAGGTGGTCGCCTGGATGCACGCCAAAGCGCAGCAGACCAACGCGCTGATCGCCGGTAGCGCCGCCCTGCAAACGGAACGCGGCCCGGTGAACCGCTTCCTGCTGGTTGAGCCGGAGGGGAAGGTCCATTTTTACGATAAACGACACCTGTTCCGCATGGCCGATGAGCATCATCACTACGAAGCCGGCAACGAACGTGTGGTGTTTGAATGGCGCGGCTGGCGTATTCTGCCGCTGGTCTGTTACGACCTGCGCTTCCCGGTCTGGTCGCGCAACCGCAACGATTACGACCTGGCGCTGTATGTCGCCAACTGGCCTGCGCCGCGCTCCCTGCACTGGCAGTCGCTGCTGGTGGCACGCGCAATTGAAAACCAGGCGTACGTGGTGGGGTGTAACCGCGTGGGAACAGACGGCAACGGACATCACTACCGGGGCGATAGCCGGGTGGTGAATCCGCAGGGCGAGATCATCGCCACCGCCGAACCGCATCAGGCGACGCGCATTGATGCCGAGCTGTCGTTGACGGCGCTGAAGGAGTATCGCGAGAAGTTCCCCGCATGGCAGGATGCGGATCCGTTTAGTATTGGGTGACATTTTCCCCTCACCCCAACCCTCTCCCAAA
>NZ_JAMJFW010000006.1:0-130169 GCF_023544405.1 Enterobacter cloacae complex sp. OE43NF | reverse complement strand
CTGAAGACAACCCGAGTGGACTGGATGCACCTGGTTGCGGATTACGATCGCATTCGCGATCTGATTGAGCAGACCATTCCGGGCTTTGAGGACTATAACGCGCGGATCCGGGTACCCGGTGGATTCCGTATGCCGCTGCCGCCCACGAAACGTATCTGGCCGACGGCGACGGGCAAAGCGATGTTCTCGGTATTTGAAGGGGTCAATGAAGATGCCAGCGGTGAAGGCGATAACGTCCTGCGTCTGATCACGCTGCGCAGTCACGACCAGTACAACACTACGATTTACGCTCTCGACGACCGCTACCGGGGCGTCTTTGGCCGTCGCGACGTGCTGTTTATGAATGAAGCGGATATGGCGCAGTCAGGACTGGAGCACGGCGACCGGGTGGATATCGAAACCGCCCTGCCAGGCAGCGCTCAGCGTCTGGAGGATATCACTGTGGTGGCATATGCCATCGCCCCGGGCTCGGTCGGGGCCTACTATCCTGAGGCTAACGTACTGGTTCCGCTCGACTATCTGGATAAAGAGAGCGGCACGCCGTCGTATAAATCGGTGCCTGTCCGCCTCACCCTGCGCTCGAAAGAGATCCGTTCGCTGTAATCCCGGTTAACACAGACCAGGCCTCACGCGCCACGACGCTAAACCCGCCGATAAACAGCGCATCACACACGCCCCGGTATTCCGGGGCGCTCACCAGCGTGGTTAGCGCATCACGGATGGCATGAAGCGTTTCGGGGGTGGTGCCGGACGCAGTGATCAGCGGCAGTCCTGGCGTGAGGGGCGTCTGGTCAATCACAGTTAGCTCCGCCAGCAGGGTCGGTTCATGCCGCTGCAACAGCGCATACGTCACGCAGTCGATCGCCGCGATATCCCCTCCCCCACGTTTTACTTCGATCAGCGACTGGCGATGGCTGCCGCTAAAGATAACCTCTGAGAACCAGGCGTTTAACGCACGTGACGGCACGCGGTTGCGCAGCGCATTGTAGCCAGACTGGGAATCGGGCGCGTTACATACCACCCGCCGTTCGCGAAAATCAGCCAGCGTGCGGTGTTTATCCTCATCACGTACCACCAGAAAACTGCGGTAGTGAATGCCTTCGCAGCCCGGTACCCGATAGTGAAAACAGCCGACGACCTGCACCTCCGGCAGTTGTGTCATCAGCGGGTAGCCGCAGGTCTGGCTCAGAATAAGATTAGGCTGCTGCCAGTGTGTCAGCAGGTCAGGCTCAGGCCTGCCGGGAATAAGCTCCTCCACCGGGAGACCACGCGCCACCAGCAGACGCTGGACGGCCCGCCACAGGGCAAGAGTATCGGTACTATCCACCGCATACATCGGAAACGCCAGCCGGTTACTCATCTCCTTCCTCCTGTTGACGCCAGGGATGTACGGTGACGTCCACCGACGTTTTCCAGAACCGTCGCATCCATTCGCCATACCCTCTCACCAGAAACCCGTGGTTACGCTCCCGGTACGCCTGCTGGTTTTGCAGGTAGATCGTCTTAAGCCCGTACCAGGGCACGCCGGGTAAATCGTGATGTACTGAATGGTAGTTAAGATTTAAAAACAGCACGCGCCAGAACAAGTCTGCTTCGTTAATCACCGAACGCGCCAGCGGGTCGTCCGCCGCGCGATGTTCCAGAAAAGAGCGTACTTTTGTCAGCGCCAGCGCCGGGTAGCTTACCGCCAGCACAAACCAGAGCGGAGAGAAACCGTTGTGCATCATCCAGGTAAAAAGCAGCGCCAATAACGCCAAATGCACAAGCCACATCACCATCGCCCGCAGTTGAAGATGGCGAAACGCCGCCACCGCGCTGCCCAGCGTCTGGAGAATATCCAGCAGCGGCGCCAGCAACAGTCGCCCGGTAAAGGTGTTTCGGGCGAGGATCACCCGCTTCTGCCAGGGCGACAATCGCGCCCAGCTCGCCTGTGTAAAGTAATATGACTCCGGGTCATCCACCGGAATGGTGAGATGGTCGTGACGATGGTGGGCCAGATGAGAATCCCTGTACAGGCCATACGGATACCAGACCGCCAGCGGCAGCGTGCCAAAGAGCTGGTTCAGCCACACGAAACGCGTGGGATGGCCGTGGATCAATTCATGCTGAAGAGACATATACCAGGCGGTAAACCCAATCAGCAACAGCGTGGCAGGCAGCAGACCGAGGGTGTGCCAGAACGCCAGCGTCGAGAACCAGCCGCCATAAATGGTGGCGATCAACAGCCACGTGGGCAGTTCGGTTCGCCAGAGAAACCCCGAGGCGAGATGGTGAATTTGGTCGCGTTGCTGCGGATGTAAATAGAGGGAGCTTCGTTTACCCATTCCTTTAGAGCCGTTTCGCCAGAGATAATATGCTGACGATCCGGGATAACGCCTGAAATAACAAAGAACTTAAATCACTTTGCTTTGCCAGAAAGGTGTGTTGTGCCAGCCAACGCCCTTGCCCTCCGCTTGACTTATTTTGCAATAAAGGTACTTTTCAGGACATGAAGAAGATCCTGATTATTGTTCCTGACGGCGGCATGTTGTTTGAAGCCGCCGGCATCGCCGACATTCTGATGCAAGCCAACCGCCTGCACCCGGGAGGCCTTGCGCAGCCCTGCTATCGCATCATCATCGCCACGACCCAGCCGCACCAGATGATCCACGGCCAGTCCGGTCTCAATTTGCTGGCAGATTATCGCCTGCCGGAGCTGGATCCCCGTGAGCCGCTTGATACCATCATCATTACCGGGCGCGGCATGAACGAGCAGGAGAGCACCGCCGTGGTGGACTGGCTGCATCTTGCAGCCCCCCATGCGCGGCGGATCGCCTCCATATGCGGTGGTGCGATGCTGCTGGCCCAGACCGGTTTGCTTGACGGCCGTCGGGCAACCACCCACTGGCGGCTGCTGGAAACCATGCAAGCGCAGTACCCCACCATCCGTGTTGAGGGAGGGCCACTCTATATTCAGGATGGCCCTGTCTGGACCTCCGGTGGCGTGAGTTCCGGCTTTGATCTGACCCTGGCGCTGGTGGAAGACGATTATGGCTTCAGCCTCGCGCGCGACGTGGCGCAGGATATGGTGATGTATCTGCGCCGCCCGGGAGGACAGCTACAGTTCAGCCGCTATAACCTGTCGCAGTCCGGCTCCTCCGGCCCCATCAGCGAGCTGCAAACCTGGATCCTGCAAAACCTGACGGCCGATCTGTGCGTCGAAAAGCTGGCGGAAAAAGTAGCCATGAGCCCGCGCAATTTCACCAGGGTATTCACCCGCGACACGGGGGCGTCTCCGGCACGCTATGTGACCGAAGCGCGCCTTGCCGCAGCCCGACAGTTGCTTGAACAGACCGACGATCCGCTGTCCGTTATCGCCGAGAAAAGCGGATTTGGCACCAGCATCAACCTGCGTCGCGTATTTGAAAAACAGCTCCACCTCACACCCGGTGAATACCGTCAGCGTTTTCACTGCCGCAAAATGGCGTAATGTGATCCTTTTTTGTCGTTTACGCCATCCGGCCTGAAGCCTACAGTGACTCCAGACAACAGAGATAAGGAGTGCATTATGGTTAAGGTCGGCATTAACGGTTTCGGCCGTATCGGACGTAATTTCCTGCGCGCGGCACTGGGCAATCCGGACCTGCAGATTGTGGCGATTAACGATCTGACGGACAGCAAAACCCTCGCCCATTTGCTTAAGCATGATTCCCTGCTCGGCACGCTACCGGCACCCGTTGAAGCGGCGGACGGCGCGCTGCAGGTTGACGGCCAGCGCATTACCGTCTTTAGCGAACGCGATCCAGCGAATATTCCCTGGCGGGATGCGGGCGTTGACGTGGTGATTGAAGCGACCGGTTTCTTCACCGAGCGCGAAAAAGCGCTGGTGCATATCACCCACGGCGGGGCGAAGCGCGTCATCATCTCCGCGCCGGGTAAAAATGACGATCTGACGGTGGTGATGGGCGTTAACCACGAGCAGTACGATCCGGCTAAGCACGTGGTAGTGAGCAACGGGAGTTGCACCACGAACGGCCTGGCCCCGGCCGCTCAGGTCCTGCATCAGCAGTTTGGTATTGAGCATGGCCTGATGAACACCACGCACGCTTATACCAACAGTCAGGCGCTACACGACCAGCCGGAAAAAGATCTGCGCGGCGCACGTGCGGCAGCCCTGTCGATTGTGCCGTACTCCAGCGGTGCCGCGAAGGCACTGGGGAAAGTCATCCCGTCTCTGGACGGCAAGCTGACCGGCTATTCCCTGCGCGTACCGGTTCCGGTGGTCTCGATTGTGGACTTAACGGTGACGCTGAGCCGTGACGTTACGGCCGAAGAGGTGAACGATGCGTTCCGCAAAGCTGCGACCAGCGGCCCACTGAAAGGCATTCTGGGATACAGCGATGAACCGCTGGTCTCCAGCGATTATCAGGGCGACCCGCGCTCTTCGATTATTGACGGTCTCTCCACCCTGGTGATTGGTGGTCGGATGGTGAAAATTCTGGCGTGGTATGACAACGAGTGGGGCTTCTCTAACCGCCTGGTGGATCTGGCGGTGCTGATGGATAAGAAAGGGTTGTAAGGTTTAAGCCGGGTGGCGCTTGCGCTTACCCGGCTAATAATTCACTCCGCCTTAACCTTCACGCCCATCAACACAATCACCATCGCCGTTACCAGCAGGAAACCGCTTCCGGCAAAGACGCCGCTGGCGCCGTTGAGGTCAAATACCGCCCCGCCCACGGCAGCACCGGCGCTGATTGCCAGCTGGATAGAGGCCACCAGCAAACCACCTGCGCTTTCGGCTTCATCTGGCACCGTCGTGGCAAGCCAGGTTGACCAGCCCACCGGAACCAGACCAAACGCAAAGCCCCACATCGCCACCAGCAATCCATCCAGTATCGCCAGATGACCAAACGCCACCATGGTGAGTGCCAGCACGCCCATGGCGAACGGTACCAGTACCAGCACCAGCGTCAGGCGCAGATTACGCGCCAGCAGATGTCCGGCTACGGAGGTACCGATAAAGTTGGCTATCCCAAAGCCCAGCAGGATCAGCGAGATGCTCTCCACGCTTGCCTGCCCCACCGTTTCAAGGAACGGACGCAGATAGGTAAAGAAGGCAAAATGACCGCTGAAGATCAGAATGGTCGCCAGCATTCCACCGATCATTCCCGGACGACGCAGCACGCGGAACAGTGTGCCCAGGCTGCCGCTGCTCTCCGGCTTCATTGACGGCAGTACCCAGAGCTGCCACAGCAGCGCCAGCATGCTCGGCAGAATGCAGAGGATAAAGACGTTACGCCAGCCAATCAGGCTGCCAAGATAGCTGCCCAGCGGGGCCGCGACCACCGTGGCGATCGACACACTGGAGAAGATCACCGCCAGCGCTTTCGGCACTTTATCGGCAGGCACCAGACGCATCGCCGTGGCGGTCGACATCGCCCAGAATCCCCCGATGGCAATCCCTAACAGCAGGCGTCCCATCAGCAGTACGTGCAGCGTGGGTGCAAAAGCCACCAGCAGGCTGGAGACGATTTGCAGCACCGAGAAAAACATCAGTACCCAGCGACGGTCGATACTTTTGGTCGCCGGGGTGATCAGCAATCCGGTGACCAGCGCGACCAGCGCGGTGGCGGTCACCGCCTGCCCAGCCATCCCCTCCGTTACGCCCAGGCTTGCGGCCATGGGCGTTAACAAACTGGCGGGCAGGAACTCCGCCGTGATCAAACCAAACACCCCCAGCCCCAGTGAATAGACGGCCCGCCAGGCGGGTTTTGCAGGCACAACAGCCTCTCTCGCCGCGACACATGAACTCATCTGTTGATCTCCCGTTATGAAAATGTGACAACTGTCGCAAAAGGATAGAGTGTTCACCCTGGACGATCTATGACATATAATCTCCACTTATTGATTATTCGTCCGGAGTTTTGCCATGACCGCTCAGTCCCCCGATCTGATCAGCGAGCTGTTGCGCGGAATGCGCCTGTCGGGCGTGAAATACCGCCGCATTGAAGCCAGCGCGCCTTTCGGCGTGGCGTTCCACCAGGCACCGGGCAAAGCACAGTTTCATTTTGTCAGCCGCGGCAGCGCCCTGCTGCGTATGGAGAGTGGCGCAACGTTCACCTTAAGCGGCGGCGATGCCCTTTTTATTCCGAACGGTAATGCGCACGCCCTGCTGTCTGACGAGAAAGCAACCATCACGCCGGTTAGCGCGTTTCCCAGCGAGCCTATCTGCGGCTCGGTCTGCGCCATCACCTGCGAACCCTGCCCGAACAGCGAGAACACCGTGATCTTCAGCGGATGCATGGACTTTGAACTGGGCGGAATGCAGCCGCTAATTAAAGCGATGCCGGAAGTAATGATGGTGAGCCGGTTGATGTCCACCTGGCCGGAGATCCACCCGCTGCTGGCGGCGATGGAGCGCGAATCCATGACGCGTCAGGCCGGATTCGCCGGGATCCTCGCGCGGCTGGCGGACGTGGTGGCGGCGCTAATCGTGCGGGGCTGGGTTGAAGGAGGCTGCGGAAAAGCCACCGGCTGGGTGCAGGTACTGCGTGACCCGCGTCTGAGCCGTGCCATTTACGCCATGCACCAGCAGCCAGGTCTGAACTGGAGCGTGGCGGATCTGGCAAAAGAGGCTGGCACCTCCCGCTCGGTGTTTGCGGAACGTTTTCTCGCCGCGACGGGCACCACCCCGGCGAAATACCTCAGCGAATTGAGGATGCGCCTGGCCATTCAGTACATTCGCCATGAAAATCAGCCTATTGAAACGGTCGCACTGCGCCTGGGGTACGGATCCCTTGCGGCGTTTAGCCGGGCGTTCAAGCGAATAATCGGCCATGCGCCGGGCAGGCTGCGGGAGACCAGCCAGACCCCGGAAGAGGCCTGACTGGCGCAGGACATCAGAAGTAGTATTTGAAGCGCACGCGCCCGCCGTAGCGATCGTCGTTACGGCCATCGCCATCATTCGGATGTGCTTCAACCCAGGAGGCATACGCGCCAAGATAGATATTGAAATTCTTCATCTTCATGACGTTCGGGATCAGGTACGACGCGTGAATGGTGTGAATATCATAATCACCGGGATCGGTCACCCAGCAGTCGCCATCACAATCCGCATTAAAGTTGGCGGTGTTGAAATTATCGATCTGGTTATGCGCGTAGATATAGCCCAGCTCAACATTGCGCCATAAGGCATTCACGCCCGCGGTGAAATCCGTCTCGTCGGTAGCATCCATGTAGGCGGTATTCAGGTTCGCCACGATACCGTCATCCGGATCGGTTTTTTGCCCGTTCCAGGTCATGGTAAAGCCATAGCCGGTGCGGTCAGACTGGTCGACCCATCTTCCGGACGCATCGTGGTAGCCGTAGGCATTGTTGACGAGGTTGCTCTCCATCGCGATGGCGGTCGAGAAGTTTCCTTCCTGCCAGGCAATCACCGGACGGACGTAGGCGACGTTTTTATCGTTATCCAGGTCCATGCCATGATACTGCTGGTCAACAAACAGCGAGCTGCCGTCTTCCAGCAGCGTGTTAACCTCGAGATACCAGTTGCCCAGGGTTTTACTCAGCAGGAAGTTACCGCCGCTGTCGCTACGCCCCCGCCCCTCTTTCATCATATAGATATAGCCATAGCCATCGCCGTAGAGATCGTTAGCGGTGTTGCCGGAATATTCAACGAAGGTATCCTGGTTAAGCGGGAACATGTCATAGGCTTCAAAGCGGCCAACTTTTACCTTCCAGTCGTTTTCCGTGCCAAAGAAGAAGACCGCGTCATCCAGGTTCATTTTGCCCGTTAAGTCCGCCAGCGGCTGTACGGAGAAACCGGCAAAATTGCCATTTTCCATTCGCTTATAGCCGTCAAACCCCAGCAGCAAACGCCCGTTAATATCCCAGCGTTCATGGTTACCGGGTGCCCAGTCTTTATTGGCTGTCGTTTTCATGGACGTTAAACTGCCGGTCTTGCTGGCCGCATCCATATTAAATTCAACGTCACCATAAAATTTAATATCACCGTAGCCGGATAACGTAAGCTTAGGTGCCGTTTGCGCTGTCGCAGGCTCTGTGGATTCAACCACCACAGGATTTGCAGCTACCACGGGATGCTGCTGTTGCTCAAGAACCTGAATTTGTGCTTCTGCCTTTGCTGCCCTTGTTTCGGCCTTTTCGAGGCGCGCCTCCAGTTGCGCCAGTTTATCTTCCAGACGTTGGGTATCATTTGCTGCCATTGCTGCGGTAGAACAAAACGCACTGACGAGCAGTGCAAGGTATTTCACTTTCATCGACTCCATCCTCGTGAGTTAATCATTATTTCCTGACGGACACAGAAAACCTCACCGATAATTCAAATGAATTATCGGCTTACTGCTTCAACTATTAAGAGTTAGCGAATTCGCCTTTGTTTAAATCACTCACTACGCCATTCATGACGTTTTCAGTTAATTTATAAAATTTGATCGAGAATGCGGTGAGTAAATAAAAGAGTGATGGGATTAACGTGAACAATAAAATAACGCCCTGAATGGCGGATTCTGACTGTACTGTACTGTTCGACTGGTAATTAAACCAGGCCAGCACCCAACCCAGAATGGCACCACCGACGGCGACACCCAACTTAATCACGAAAATATTGGCCGCAACATTCATACCTGTAATACGACGTTGGGTTTTCCATTCACCGTAATTATTTGCATCAGTGATCATTGACCACTGCAACGCGCCGTTACCGCCCTGGACAATCTGAATGAACACATGGGCAATCAGTGGTATGACCCAGAACTCCAGCGGCAGCCAGAAGCAGGCCACGCCTAACGCAGCGTTGAGAATATTGATCCAGAAGGAGAGTTTAACCTTGCAAAAACGGGTACCGAACGGCTGCGCCAGAACCGAACCAAACATCGAGGCCAGCATCCCACCCAGCATAAAGAACGAGATGACGTCAGCCCCCTTGTTGAGAACAGTGTTCACGTAATAGACCACTGCGCCACCGCGGATCACCACCGCCACCAGCATCATAAAGTTGTAGATCGAGAGAATGCGCCACTGATCGTTACGAAAGAGGATTTTAACGTCCCGGGCGATGTTCAGATTTTCCTCTTTGATCGGCTGGACACGCTCTTTGGTGGTGACAAAACAAATGATAAACATCACGCAGCCGATTGCGCCAAAAAGCGCCATCGCCACCTGGATGCCGGTCGCCCTGTCGCCGGGGTAGAGATAGTCCGCCAGGGGCAGAATCAGCGCGGTGCCGAGCGCCCCGCCAATTGGCGTAATGGCAAAGCGCCAGGACTGCAACGAGAGGTTTTCACGCGGATCGGACGTCAGCGCCGCCCCCAGAGAACAATACGGGATATTTATGGCGGTATACATCAGGTCATAAATATATACGCGCCAACGGCATAATAAATTTTCCCGGTTTCAGTAAAATCAGGTATGGAATATACCAGCACGCAACTCACCGCAAAAGGAACGCATATCGCCAGCAGCCAGGGACGAAAACGTCCCCAGCGTGTGGATGTTGCATCGGCAATCGCTCCCATAACGGGGTCGGTAATGGCATCTAATAAGCGGACCAAAAGAAACATGGTTCCCATTACAGCCGGGGGTAAGCCATAAATATCCGTGTAGTAATACGCCAGAATGGCGACCGAGGAGTCAAAAACAATATGACTCGCGGCATCTCCAAGGCTGTAGCCTATTTTTTCCCGGACCGGAATTTTTTCACTCACTGACATCACGTTACTCCTTATTGATGAAACCGGTTTCTGCTTTGGCAATAATTTCGCCTGAGCGCAACGAGGCGATCCATTATGTTTTTTCACCATGAAGTTATGTTTTTTGCTTTATGTGATCGGGATAATTAAAAGAAAGCCTTTATCCGGAAAATTATGCGTAACGGATCGCAATTTATTTTCTCGCCTACAGCCATTCACAATATCAATATTTCAGCCGCGCCACCGGGGCATTAAACGCAACGGTAAATTGTCTGGATTTGTGCAAAGTGCGATGTTCGACACGTGAAGCGCGGAATATTCGACTAAGGTTTTCTGGTGAATGATTACAGCGTGACCGCTGCTCAGCGAAATAAGGAGAAGCACCGATGATAACACCTCAAAAGCTGCGCCCTCGCCTCTTACCTCTGGTTCTGGGCAGTGCGCTGCTCGCGGTTGCCGCGACAGGCAACGCGGAAGAGATGAACTCTGGCCAGACAAATTCACCGGATATCTTGCTCGGTCCTCTTTTCAACGATGTCCAGAGCGCCAAACTCTTCCCCGATCAAAAAACCTTTGCCGATGCCGTACCGAAAAGCGATCCCCTGACGATCCTGGCCGACTACCGCATGCAGCGTCGTCAGTCCGGGTTTGATTTACGCCATTTTGTTGATATGAACTTCACGCTTCCCGCGGAAGGGGAAAAATATGTTCCTCCTGCGGGGCAGAGCCTGCGTGAGCATATTGACGGGCTGTGGCCTGTGCTGACGCGTACCACCGATAAAGCCAGTAACAAATGGGATTCACTCCTGCCCTTACCAAAATCCTACGTTGTGCCGGGCGGGCGTTTCCGCGAGGTCTACTACTGGGACAGCTATTTCACCATGTTAGGGCTGGCGGAAAGCGGCCACTGGGACAAAATCAGCGATATGGTGGACAACTTTGCCTACGAGCTGGATACATGGGGGCACATTCCGAACGGCAACCGCAGTTACTATCTGAGCCGCTCCCAGCCGCCATTTTTCTCGCTGATGGTGGAACTGCTGGCCACGCACGACAGCGAGGCGCTGAAGAAATACCGTCCGCAGATGGAAAAGGAGTACGCCTACTGGATGGAGGGCGCAGATGCGCTGCAGGCCGGAGAGGCCAACAAACGCGTGGTGAAGCTGGAGGATGGCTCGATGCTTAACCGCTACTGGGATGACCGCGACACACCGCGTCCGGAGTCGTGGCTTGACGATATCACCACCGCCAAAAGCAACCCTAACCGCCCGGCAACCGAAATCTACCGCGATTTGCGCTCTGCGGCGGCCTCGGGCTGGGACTTCAGTTCTCGCTGGATGGACGATCCGCAAAAGCTGGGCACCATCCGCACCACCAGTATTGTGCCGGTGGATCTGAACGCCCTGATGTTCAAGATGGAAAAACTGCTCGCCCGGGCAAGCCAGGAGAGCGGCGATGCCGCCAGCGCGAGCAAATATGAAGCCCTGGCCACGGCGCGCCAGAAGGCGATGGAGAAGTATCTGTGGAACGATAAAGAGGGATGGTATGCGGATTACGACCTGAAGAGTAAGAAGGTGCGTAATCAGCTCACGGCTGCAGCCCTCTTCCCGCTGTATGTGAAGGCCGCGGCACAGGATCGCGCGGATAAAGTGGCTGCAGCGACGTCCTCACGTCTGCTGAAACCGGGCGGCATCACCACCACCACCGTGAACAGCGGCCAGCAGTGGGATGCCCCCAATGGCTGGGCGCCACTGCAGTGGGTAGCCACGGAAGGGTTGCAGAATTATGGGCAGGACAAGGTCGCGATGGATGTCACCTGGCGCTTCCTGAAAAATGTTCAGCATACCTACGATCGCGAGCAGAAACTGGTGGAGAAATATGATGTCTCCTCCACCGGTACGGGCGGCGGCGGCGGTGAGTATCCGCTACAGGATGGATTCGGCTGGAGCAACGGCGTGACGCTGAAGATGCTGGATCTGGTCTGTCCGAAAGAGAAACCGTGTGACAGCGTGCCGCAGAATCAGCCAGCGGCGAATGATGAGGCTGCGCCGGTGAAAAGTACGGCGCAGTAAGTGAACAATGCCGGGGGGTGCTAACGCCTACCCGGCCTGCATTCCCTGCGGGAGAGGGAAACGATAATCAGAAGCTGTAGCTCGCCCCCAACTGATACGTCCGGTCACGCCCAATCCAGCAGTTTGTCGCGTCGTAGCAGGTCAGCGTCTCTTTGTTGGTGATGTTTTGCGCGCTGGCTTTCAGCGTTAATCCCTCCAGCGACGGCAGGATTTCCCCCATACGATAGGAGGCCGCCAGATCGTACTGCATGGTGCCGCCCAGTTTGCCCGCATCGTTGTTCGGTGAAATTTCCATTGGACCGGTGTAGCGCGCCCCTGCCCCCAGCATCAGCCCTCTCAGCGGCGTGTTGTCAAAGGTGTAATCCCCCCACAGGTTGAACGCGTTCTCCGGCACCTGCGTTGGCCGTTTGCCCTGGTATTTGTCATCTTCGGTATTGATCAGATGGGTGTAGGCATAGTTGGCAATCAGGGTCACGTTATCCGCTGGGCGGCTGACGATTGAGAGCTCAGCCCCTTTAGATTCCACTTCTCCGGTCTGGCTGTAATTCAGGAAGCCCGGATCGGAGGTGACGACATTTTTCTGACGGATATTAAATACCGAGGCGGTAAAGGTTGTGGCGTAATCCGCCAGCAGGTATTTCACCCCGCCTTCCACCTGCTTGCTGGTGGTTGGCTTCACATCTTTAGCCGTGAGCGTACCCTGCGGCGACACCGGGGCAAACCCTTCGGAGTAGCTGATGAACGGTGAAAGCCCATTCTCAAACGCGTAAAGCGCGCCCAGGCGTTTGGTCACGCGGTCCTGCGAGACCCACGCCTTGTCGCCATTCTGCATATAGTTGGTGGTTACCGAGCGGTAATCGTCATAACGCAGGCTGGCCAGCAGATTTAAACCGCCAAACTCCACCTGATCCTGCAGGTAATAGCCGTTTTGCTGATAGCTCAGACGATTTTTTTGCCCCGTATACAACCCGAGATCGCGTTCATTGATCTGCGAATAGTCAGGATTTCGCATATCGATGCCAGGCGTTGTTGAGGCATAACGGTAGTAGAAGTGAGAGTCCATCTTTTGATAGTCAAACCCGGCCAACAGGTGGTGTTTCCACTCTCCCAGCGCCACGGTTTTGGTTACCTGGTTATCGATGTTGAAGCTCTTCAGATCTTCATCCGTGGTGTAAGCAAACCGGTTAAGCTGGTAGACCGCGCTCCCCGTCCCCGTGGCATAAACGCTGCGCTGGTGGGTGTCGACATCAAAGTACCGTGCCTTCTGGTTAAAGCCCCAGCCACTGTCAAACTCATGTTCAAAGCTGTAGCCCAGCATCCACTGACGCTGTTTGAAACCGCTCCACTCATCCCCGGCATAATCCCGGCGGTCGGCATATTTCGAGCGCAGATAAGCAAGCGGCAACGGGTTGGATGGAGACAGGCTCGGGGAGTTTTGCGCCAGTGCATCAACCGTAAGACGCGTTTTGCTGTCCGGCTCCCAGGTCACGGACGGGGCAACCAGATAATTTTCATAGCGCGTGGTATGGGGCTGATCGTCATTTTCCGTGGCTTTGCCCAGCAGGCGGTAGTTCCAGTCGCTGTCGGCAATTTGTCCTGTCGAGTCGAGATAACCCTCCTTCAGATTGCGATTGCCGGTGTTGAAACCCAACTCGGTATGGGCGGTTTTTTGTGGCTTTTTACCCTGAATATTCACCAGCCCCCCCGGGGAGCCACCGCCGTAGAGCACAGAAGATGGCCCTTTGAGGATATCAACGCTTTCAATCAGCAGTGGATCGATGCGTGCTTTGGTATTTCCGGTGACGTTATACGGCAGTTGCAGTCCGTTGTAGAACTCCTGGTCAACGGAAAAACCACGGATTTTATATTCGCTCATGTAGGTGGTATTGCCACGCAGCTCTGTCGAAACACCCGGAACATAGCGCAGGATTTCGTTCACGGAGTTGGCATGGCGTTGCGCGATCTGCTGCGCAGAGACGGTATCGATCACCTGCGGCGTTTTACTTTCGGCAACGGCCGATTTGGTTGCGCTGTTTGTCCATGCGGGGAGAACGCTGCCCTGCTCAGAGCCGGTGACAAGAATGGTGGATTCTTCAGCAAATGCCTGTGCCTGTAATGCCAGCGTCACGGCTCCTGCCAACGCGCATACTGCAAAACGTGAGGTGTTCATAATGTCGTCTTGTGATTATATGTAACTAGGAACGACAATTATTATCATTTCGATTAGCAAATCAATATCACGACAAAAAAAACGGCCCTGTCGCGAGAGCCGTTTTGTGTCATCTATGCCCGTCGGAGCAACCTGAATATGCCCAGGACAACAATGGCGCCCACCACAGCCACAAGGAAACTGTGCAGGTCGAATCCACTAATGTCGCCCCCAAAGCCAAACATGGTCGCCAGCCAGCCGCCGACAACCGCACCAACAACCCCGAGCACACAGGTCAATATAAAGCCGCCGCCATCATTTCCCGGCATGATGAGTTTAGCGATAGCCCCGGCAATAAGACCAAAGATGATCCACGCGATAATACCCATAGCGATGCCCTCTTGCAGGTTTAACGCATGCGCAGAAAACCCTCCGCGCAGGTAACGTAAGTATAGGTCATCACGGTAAAACCGATTTCATCTCACCGACTTAACTTCTCTGTACTGCGAAAAAACTCACCGGTTTGTATTAAGTTTCGTTTCACGCTGCCGATAACGCAGAGACAGTCTGTCATTTATCAAGGAGCCATCCGGCGTGAGTAATTACAGTGAGCAGTTCCTGAAGCAAAATCCGCTGGCTGTATTAGGGGTATTGCGCGACCTGCAAAAAGGCGAGGTGCCGCTGCGCATCAGCTGGTTAAACAATCAGTTCATCAGCAAGATCCTGGATGCTTCTGCAGAGAGGCTGGTCATTGACCTGGGCAGCCAGGAGCATGAAAACCGCGCCGCGCTGCGGGCGGAGAAAATCTCGGTGATGGCAGAAACGCACGGCGCAAAAGTGGAATTTGTCCTGCCGCGCCTGGAGTTGAGCGAATACGGTGGTCTTCCGGCGTTTGTCACCCCGCTGCCGGCCAACCTCTGGTTTGTTCAGCGCCGTGAATATTTTCGTATCAGTGCCCCGCTTCACCCTGCCTATTTTGGTAAGGCCAAAATGCCGGACAAAAAAGAGATCCGCTTTCGCCTTTTTGACCTTTCCCTGGGCGGCATGGGTGCGCTGATGGATACGCCAAAGCCTGACGGACTGGTTGAAGGCATGCGATTTACCCAAATCGAACTGGATATGGGAGGCTGGGGGCGTTTTTACTTTGATGCGCAGCTGATTGCCATCAGCGAGCGTAAGGTGGTCGACAGCAAAAATGAAACGATCGTCACGCCGCGTCTGAGCTTCCGCTTCCTGAACGTCGGGCCGGGCGCAGAGCGCGAACTGCAGCGGATTATCTATTCTCTGGAGCGAGAGGCGCGGGAGCGGGCGAATAAAGTGTTGTGACAGGAGCCGGGCAGCACACAGGCCGCCCGACAACGGCATTACATGGCATCCATTGCTTTCTGAACTTTCCAGATATAACGCGGAGCCTGTGGTGCCGGATGATTTTTCACCACGTGTTCAAAGAACTCGTCTTTGTCCATGTCGTTGATCTCTTCTATCGCCTCTTTACGGTCCGATGAGAACGTCCTGAGCAGCGCACCCGCACCGTTCACGTAAGAGACCACCAGCGCATACTGCATCACTTCAGGATCCTCGATTCCCTTCAGCACGCCGTGTTCCAGAATGCTCAAATAGGCCGTGCCCATGGAGATGTTGCGTTCCGGGTTTTTCAGCTCGCTGGTTGACGGCTGACCACGCCAGCCCATATAGCGGTAGACCTCTCTCCCTGCGGTTGAGGCCTTAAGCTGCATCAGCCCCACGGCGTTAGATTTGCTGACAAGCGTTGGGTTACCGCCGGATTCCACGGCAATGATCGCCGTGATCAGTCGCGGGCTGACGCCCCAGGCCTTGCCTGCCTGTTCACTGATCGGCATCCACTGCATGGCCCGTTTTACAGGCACTTCCGGGTTCCATGCCGGGTTTTGATAGTCATGTTTTGAACTACAGCCAGCCAGCAACACAATCAAAAAAGCAAACCATCTCAATTTCACGTCATCTATCCTTATAGCCGGTCATCGCCCTTGAAGCAGGCAACGTATAAGCGGCATGATATAGACAATTAGATTCTCATTCAGCAAGGAATTGCCATGTCTCAGTTTCATCTTATCGCGCCGTCCGGGTACTGCATCAACCAGGAGGCGGCACAGCGGGGCGTTGAGCGCTTACTGGAACTCGGTTACCCGGTAGAAAATCAGACAATTATCCCCCGCCGCCAGCAGCGTTTTGCCGGTACGGAAGCGCAAAGGCTGAATGATATCAACAGCCTGGTGAACCTGCAGGGTGAGAACAATATCGTGCTGGCGGTGCGCGGCGGCTATGGTGCGAGCCGGTTGCTGGAGAGTATTGACTGGCAAGGGCTGGCAAAGCGTCAGCAGCAGGATCCGCTGCTTATCTGCGGCCACAGCGACTTTACCGTAATCCAGCTCGGGCTGCTCGCGCTGCATAACGTGGTGACCTTCAGCGGCCCGATGCTGGCCGGTAATTTCGGGGCACCCGAGCTTGATCCATTTACGGTGGAACACTTCTGGCGCGCCCTGAAAAACCCGACCTACAGCGTTGAGTGGCGGGGCAACGGGCCGCACTGGTCGTGTGAAGGACAACTCTGGGGCGGAAATCTGGCAATGCTGGTGTCGCTCATCGGGACGCCATGGCTGCCGCAAATTGACGGCGGCATTCTGGTGCTGGAAGATATCAATGAACATCCGTTCCGCGTCGAGCGCATGTTATTGCAGCTGTATTACGCCGGTATTCTGGAACGTCAATCCGCGGTTATTCTTGGCAGTTTTACCGGTGCCGCGCCGAATGACTATGACGCAGGATACTCGCTGGAAACAATGATCGATTTCATCCGCTCACGCCTTGATATTCCTGTTATTACCGGGCTGGACTTCGGCCACGAGCAGCAAACCGTCACCCTGGCGTTAGGCGCGCAGGCCACCCTGAAGCATGATGAAACGGGCAGTCGGTTAACGATTGGGGGTCATCCGGTCTTA
Source organism: Enterobacter cloacae complex sp. OE43NF (assembly GCF_023544405.1). NCBI lineage: Bacteria > Pseudomonadati > Pseudomonadota > Gammaproteobacteria > Enterobacterales > Enterobacteriaceae > Enterobacter > Enterobacter cloacae complex sp. OE43NF. The sequence continues at coordinate 113,281 of NZ_JAMJFW010000006.1, read as the reverse complement.
AAGGCATAAAAAAGCCGTTAATCCCCCTCAATAAACCGCTGTTTCCGTCGTTAATATGTTAGGGTTTTAGTAACAGCATTAACATTGAGGTGGGAGTAAGACAACATTGGATGCCACAGCGATAATCAGTCTTTTCATTCTGGGTTCTGTGCTCGTAACCTGTAGTATTTTATTAAGTTCATTTTCATCGCGTCTCGGCATACCTATTCTTGTTATTTTCCTTGCCATCGGCATGCTGGCGGGTGTCGATGGTATCGGCGGTATCCCTTTCGATAACTACCCTTTCGCTTACATGATCAGTAACCTTGCGCTGGCGGTGATCCTGCTCGACGGCGGGATGCGCACCCAGGCGAGCTCATTTCGCGTTGCGCTGGGGCCCGCCCTGTCGCTGGCGACGGTCGGGGTGTTAATCACCTCCGGTCTGACCGGCATGATGGCGGCGTGGCTGTTCCATCTCGATCTGATGGAAGGTTTACTGATTGGCGCGATTGTCGGCTCAACCGACGCGGCGGCGGTGTTTTCCCTGCTGGGGGGCAAAGGGTTGAACGAACGCGTCGGGTCCACGCTTGAGATTGAATCCGGCAGTAACGATCCGATGGCGGTATTTCTCACCATCACGCTGATAGAGATGATCAAGCAGCATGAAACAGGCTTAAGCTGGATGTTTGTCCTGCATATCCTGCAGCAGTTCGGCCTGGGGATTGCGCTCGGCCTGGCCGGGGGTTACCTGCTTCAGCAGACGATCAACCGGATATCGCTGCCTTCGGGGCTCTACCCGCTGCTTGCCCTGAGCGGCGGCATTTTGATTTTTGCCGTCACCACTGCGCTGAACGGCAGCGGTATCCTCGCGGTTTATCTTTGCGGCTTCCTGCTGGGCAATCGCCCTATTCGCAACCGTCATGCCATTTTGCAGAACTTCGACGGGCTGGCCTGGCTGGCGCAAATCGGGATGTTCCTCGTGCTGGGCCTGCTGGTGACGCCGTCAGACCTGCTGCCGATTGCCGTTCCGGCGCTGATTTTATCGGCGTGGATGATCTTCTTCGCACGTCCCCTGTCGGTGTTTGCTGGTCTGCTGCCGTTTCGCGGCTTCAACCTGCGCGAACGGGTCTTTATCAGCTGGGTGGGGCTGCGCGGCGCGGTACCCATTATCCTGGCTGTCTTCCCGATGATGGCCGGACTGGATAACGCGCGGCTGTTCTTTAACGTCGCCTTCTTCGTGGTGCTGATCTCGCTGCTGTTCCAGGGAACCTCGCTCGGGTGGGCGGCGAAAAAAGCCAAAGTGGTGGTTCCTCCTGTGGGCTGGCCGGTTTCCCGCGTGGGGCTGGATATTCACCCGGAAAACCCGTGGGAACAGTTTGTTTACCAGCTCAGCGCCGATAAATGGTGCGTGGGGGCATCGCTGCGCGATTTGCACATGCCTGCGGAAACGCGAATTGCCGCCCTGTTCCGCGATAATGTCCTGCTGCACCCTACCGGCAGCACCCGGCTACGCGAAGGCGATATTCTGTGTGTGATTGGCCGCGAGCGGGACCTGCCCGCCCTGGGTAAACTGTTCAGCCAGTCGCCTCCGGTGGCGCTGGATCAGCGTTTCTTCGGCGATTTTATTCTGGAAGCCAGCGCCAGGTTTGCGGATGTGGCCCTGATTTATGGGCTCGACGAAGGGGCTGAAGGCGACGATAACCAGCAAACGCTGGGCGAAATCATCCAGCAGCGTCTTGGTGCGGCCCCGGTTGTGGGTGACCAGGTGGAGTTTGCCGGGATGATCTGGACCGTAGCAGAGAAAGAAGATAACGCAGTGCGGAAAGTCGGTTTGCGGCCGATGGAAGAGGACGTGGAGTAGTGGTTTTTTGCCGGGTGGCGCTAACGCTTACCCGGCACACAGACACGTTACACCGTCACAACCGGCACTCTCGGTGCCAGCGCGCACATCAGTTCATACCCTACCGTCCCCGCCGCGGCAGCCACGTCATCAATTTTGACTTCGTTACCCCACAGCTCGACCGGGGAACCAATGCCCGCCTGCGGACATGGCGTGAGATCAACGGCCAGCATATCCATGGAGACGGTGCCCACCGTTCCCGTACGCACCCCGTCTACCCAGACTGGCGTGCCGCTCGGCGCGATACGCGGGTAGCCGTCAGCATAACCGCCCGCCACAATACCAATCCGTTGCTCGCCCGTCGCCCGGTAACGGCTGCCGTAGCCCACCGTGTCGCCGGCCTTCAGCGTTTGCACACCGATGATTTCGCTGCGCAGGGTCATCACCGGCTTAAGGCCGCTGTTGGCGATATCCTGCCACTGGCCTGAGGGAGAGGCGCCATAAAGGACAATGCCAGGACGCACCCAGTTATAATGCGTCTCAGGATGCCACAGCGTGGCCGCTGAGTTGGAGAGCGAACGTGGGCAATCCAGTCCTTCTGCCGCCTGCTCAATGCGCACCATCGCATCGGCAATGCCGTCCGGTTTTTCCGCATCGGCAAAATGCGCCATCAGCGTCATTTCGCCCACGTTCTTCAGGGCGCGCAACTGTTGCCATACCGTATGGACCCGCTCAGGCTGGAAGCCCAGGCGGTTCATACCGCTGTTCACCTTGAGATAAATATCCAGCGGCGCATGCAGTTTTGCATCCTGAATCGCTTTAATTTGCCAGTTGCTGTGAACGCTGGTGGTCAGCCGGTACTTATCCAGCAGCGGCAGATCGTCGGCGTGGAAGAACCCCTCAAGCAACAGAATGGGCCCTTTCCAGCCGCGCTCGCGCAGCAGAATGGCCTCTTCCAGATTCAGTAACGCAAAACCATCGGTGGCGCTGAGCGCACTCCAGATACGATCGATACCGTGGCCGTAGGCATTGGCTTTCACCACCGACCAGACGCGTGAACCTGGCGCCGCCCGGCGAATAATTTGTAGGTTATCCTTCAGGGCCTGCAAATCGAGCTGAGCCAGAACAGGACGGGACATGACAACTCCTTAGTTATGCGCGCCGTGCAGGTGCTGTGGACGCGAAGGGGTAAACCCCGATTGATAGCGTGCGGCACTTAAATCGTCAAACGGAATTGCCGGCGTGCGCCCGGATATCAAATCGCTAAGCAGCTGGCCAGAGCCGCAGGCCATTGTCCAGCCAAGCGTACCGTGGCCGGTATTGGTCCACAGGTTTTTGAACGGCGTACGGCCAACAATTGGCGTGCCGTCTGGCGTCATTGGACGCAGCCCGGTCCAGAAGGTTGCCTGCTCGACAAAACCGCCACGCGGGAACAGGTCGCCCACCACCATCTCCAGCGTTTCACGGCGCGGCTTCAGCAGCTCGGTGTTAAAGCCGACAATCTCCGCCATCCCGCCAACGCGGATGCGGTTATCAAAGCGGGTAATGGCGATTTTGTAGGTTTCATCCAGAATGGTGGAAACTGGCGCACCGCTGTCCTCTTTTACCGGAATGGTCAGGGAGTAGCCCTTCAGCGGGTAAACCGGAATGTCGAGAATGCCCTTCAGCATCGCGGTGGAATAGGAGCCAAACGCCATGACGTAGGCATCCGCTTTAATGACTTCATCGCCACACTTCACGCCGTAGATACTGCCGCCTTCAGAGAGCAGTTTGTCGACCGCGGTATTAAAGCGGAATTTTACTCCCGCCTGCTCGCACATCTGCGCGAGACGCTGCGTAAACAGCTGGCAGTCACCGGTTTCATCATTCGGCAAACGCAGGCCGCCCGTCAGCTTGTGCGACACTTCTGCCAGCGCCGGTTCAACCTGCCCAAGCTGGCTGGCTTCGAGCAGTTGATACGGTACGCCCGCATCTTCCAGCACGGCAATATCACGGGTGGCGTTTTCATACTGTTGCGCCGTGCGGAACAGCTGCAGCGTGCCGCCCTGACGACCTTCGTACTCAATACCGGTGGAGGCGCGCAGCGCTTTCAGGCAGTCACGGCTGTATTCCGCCAGACGCACCATCCGACCTTTGTTTTCCATGTAGTGCCGGGTGTCGCAGTTGCGCAGCATCTGCCACATCCACTTCAGCTGGAACTGGGTGCCGTCGAGGCTGATGGCCAGCGGCGCATGGCGCTGGAACATCCACTTAATTGCCTTCAGCGGAACGCCGGGTGCCGCCCACGGCGCGGCATAGCCCGGAGAGATCTGTCCGGCGTTCGCCGCACTGGTTTCCAGCGCAGGCCCTGACTCACGATCGATAACGGTCACGTCATGTCCCGCCTGACTTAAATACCAGGCGCTGGTTACGCCAACGACACCACTTCCCAGTATGACAACACGCATAGCCACTCCATATGTGCAAAAGAACAATCTTCTAATTACAGATTGATAACCTAGTTGAAAATATTATACAACATACGACTTTTTTATGGTGACTTACCTCACACATCCCCCAGCATCAGGGGATGAGGCGAATTTGGGATCTCCTGCTGCGCGTTATTTTTAACCAGTATAAAATTCTGTGAAGACCGCTTTTTTTGCCGCATCAAAAACGGGAAATCGCAAAGAAAAAATTTCTGCTCCAGCACGCTTTTTAACACGGTGATCTATGCTTATCAGGAGGCTCTCCAGACAGAGAGAGCTCCCACAACGAGGGCGCGCTAATGGCTACTATTGATTCCCTGAATAAGGACAGCACACGTCTGAGCGATGGACCCGACTGGACCTTCGAGTTGCTGGATGTCTATCTCGCCGAAATCGACCGGGTGGCAAAACTGTATCGTCTGGATACTTATCCCCATCAGATTGAAGTCATTACGTCCGAGCAGATGATGGACGCCTACTCCAGCGTCGGGATGCCGATCAATTATCCGCACTGGTCGTTTGGTAAAAAATTCATTGAAACGGAGCGCTTATATAAGCACGGCCAGCAGGGGCTGGCGTATGAGATCGTGATCAACTCCAATCCGTGTATCGCCTACCTGATGGAAGAGAACACCATTACCATGCAGGCGCTGGTGATGGCGCATGCCTGCTACGGGCATAACTCGTTCTTCAAGAATAACTACCTGTTCCGCAGCTGGACGGATGCCAGCTCGATTGTCGATTACCTGATCTTCGCGCGTAAGTACATTACCGACTGCGAAGAGCGCTACGGCGTGGACGAAGTGGAGAAACTGCTCGACTCCTGTCACGCGCTGATGAACTACGGCGTTGATCGTTACAAACGTCCACAGAAAATCTCCCTTCAGGAGGAGAAAGCGCGGCAGAAAAGCCGCGAAGAGTATCTGCAAAGCCAGGTGAATATGCTGTGGCGCACCCTGCCGAAACGTGAAGAAGAGAAAGCGGTTGCCGAAGCGCGTCGCTACCCGTCTGAGCCGCAGGAAAACCTGCTCTATTTTATGGAGAAAAACGCGCCGCTGCTGGAGCCGTGGCAGCGTGAGATCCTGCGCATCGTGCGTAAGGTCAGCCAGTATTTCTATCCGCAGAAACAGACCCAGGTGATGAACGAAGGCTGGGCCACCTTCTGGCATTACACCATCCTTAACCATCTGTACGATGAAGGGAAAGTCACCGAGCGGTTCATGATGGAGTTCCTGCACAGCCATACAAACGTGGTGTTCCAGCCGCCTTACAACAGCCCGTGGTATAGCGGCATTAACCCGTACGCGCTCGGCTTTGCGATGTTCCAGGACATTAAACGCATCTGCCAGTCGCCAACGGAAGAAGATAAATACTGGTTCCCGGATATCGCTGGCTCTGACTGGCTGGAAACGCTGCATTTCGCGATGCGTGACTTTAAGGATGAGAGCTTCATCAGCCAGTTTATGTCGCCGAAGATCATGCGTGATTTCCGCTTCTTCACCGTGCTGGATGACGACCGCAATAACTACCTGGAGATTTCTGCGATCCATAACGAGGAAGGCTACCGTGAGATCCGCTCTCGCCTCTCATCCCAGTACAACCTGAGCAACCTTGAACCCAACATTCAGGTATGGAACGTGGATTTACGCGGCGATCGCTCCCTGACGTTGCGCTATATTCCGCACAACCGGGCGCCGCTGGATAAAGGACGCAAAGAGGTGCTGAAGCATGTGCATCGCCTGTGGGGCTTTGATGTACTGCTGGAGCAGCAGAATGAAGATGGCAGCGTGGAGCTGCTGGAGCGTTGCCCGGCGCGGTTGAATACGCTCTAATGCGGGCCTTTTTGCGCCCGGTGGCGCTTCGCTTACCGGGCCTACATGAACCGTAGGTCGGGTAAGGCGTAGCCGCCACCCGACGAAAAAAAACCTCTCACTTGAGAGGTTTTTTATTTCAGCGGCCCTGAATGGCTAAATCACCCGGCAGTGTTTTCTGCATCCGGTGCCAAATTTCACCGGAATCGTGGCCGTAGCGGCGCACCGTTTCATATACCTGATCGTGCAGGCCTTCAGTACAGAGCTTGCTGAGCTTATGGTAGAAGCCCAGCGCCAGGCTGCGCGCCTCGGGGTTAGCAAAGTAGTGGCGACCGATACGGGTATACAGCCCTTTCATGCCGTTCAGGATCAGACCGTACACCGGGTTACCGGAGGCAAACGCCAGTCCGCGGAAAACGTTGTAATCGAGCGTGGCAAAGGCATCCGCGTGATCTTCCACTTCGTTCGCGCTGGCAAGCACCTGCAGCGCGTCTTCCGGATGCTGACGAAAAGCGGTACGAATAAAGATTGTCGCAATGTTGGTACGCACCGAGAGCAGATTATCGATCAGCTGTGGCACGCTTTCGTGATCGAGGCGCGCCAGCGTTTCAAGAATGTTCAGCCCGGAAGTTTCCCAGAAGTTGTTTACTTTCGTTGGCTTACCGTGCTGGATCGTCAACCAGCCATCGCGCGCCAGTCGCTGGAGCACTTCACGCAGCGTGGTGCGAGTGACGCCAATCAGTTCAGAGAGTTCGCGTTCAGCCGGAAGAATGGATCCCGCAGGGAAGCGATTATTCCAGATGCTTTCAATGATGTACTCTTCCGCGAAACCCGCCGGGCTCTGCGCCTTAATGACCATAGTGAGATTTCCATTACACAGCTTTTGCAAATTGCACTCATCATACCAGAGGCATGCAATGGCAGGTAGCGCGTGAAAGAGAGAAAAGAGGGATCGCTGTTTTATTTTCGTAAAATTTACAATACACGCTTATCCGCCTCTGCCCCGCGTTTTTTGCGTATACTGATGTTTTGTTTTACCTGACGGGGAAGGACGTCTGTTGTGGAAATTTCTTTTGGGCGCGCGCTGTGGCGCAATTTTTTAGGCCAGTCTCCTGACTGGTACAAACTGATACTTCTGGTTTTCCTGGTTGTTAATCCCATTATTTTTAGTATCGCTCCGTTCGTCGCCGGGTGGCTGCTGGTGGCGGAGTTTATCTTCACCCTGGCCATGGCGCTGAAATGTTATCCCCTGCTGCCGGGTGGTTTGCTGGCTTTTGAAGCCGTGGTTATCGGCATGACGAGCGCAGAGCATGTCAAAGCCGAGCTGGCATCCAACCTTGAAGTGCTTCTGCTGCTGATCTTCATGGTGGCCGGTATCTACTTTATGAAACAGCTGCTGCTGTTTATCTTCACCCGCCTGTTGCTCAGCATTCCGTCTAAAACGATGCTGTCGCTGGCGTTCTGCCTTGCTGCCGCATTCCTTTCGGCCTTCCTGGATGCGCTAACCGTCGTGGCGGTGGTTATCAGCGTTGCCGTCGGGTTTTACGGCATTTATCACCGCGTGGCATCGTCCCGTCCGGGCGAGGATTTGCAGGACGACAGCCACGTCGAGGCGCATAACCGTGAGGTGCTGGAACAGTTCCGCGCGTTTCTGCGCAGCCTGATGATGCACGCAGGCGTCGGTACCGCATTAGGTGGCGTGATGACCATGGTTGGTGAGCCGCAAAACCTGATCATCGCCAAAGCGGCTGAGTGGCATTTTGGCGAGTTTTTCCTGCGCATGGCACCGGTCAGCCTGCCCGTGTTCGTCTGCGGGTTAGCGACCTGTATCCTGGTCGAGAAATTCAATGTTTTCGGCTACGGTGCGCAGTTGCCTGAGCCAGTTCGCAAAGAGCTGCATAAATTTGACGAGCAGAACCGTACGCAGCGCACGCGCCAGGAGACGCTGCGTCTGATTGCGCAGGGGATCATCGGCATCTGGCTTATCGTCGCGCTGGCTTTCCATCTTGCCGAAGTCGGGCTGATTGGTCTTTCGGTTATTATTCTTGCGACGACCTTTAGCGGGGTAACGGATGAACATGCTATCGGTAAAGCCTTTACCGAAGCCCTGCCGTTTACCGCGCTGCTGGCGGTCTTCTTTGCGGTGGTGGCGGTGATTATCGACCAACACCTGTTCGCCCCGATTATTACTTTTGTACTGCAGGCGGCGCCCGACGCGCAGCTGTCGCTCTTCTATCTGTTCAACGGCCTGCTGTCGTCCATCTCCGATAACGTTTTTGTCGGCACGGTCTACATCAATGAAGCCAAAGCGGCGATGGAAGAAGGCATTATCAACGCCGGGCAGTTCGAGCTGCTGGCGGTTGCCATTAATACCGGCACCAACCTGCCGTCGGTGGCGACGCCAAACGGACAGGCCGCTTTCCTGTTCCTGCTGACCTCGGCCCTCGCGCCACTCATACGTCTTTCTTATGGAAAGATGGTCTGGATGGCGCTGCCCTATACGCTGGTTCTCACCATTGTGGGATTGCTTTGCGTCAAAATTACCCTCATTCCCTGTACGCAATGGCTGATACAAGCGGGTATACTTGCGGCGCATTAAAATTCGTTTACACTGCGCTTTCTAAGCATGTTCCAGGGAAATGATTATGTTGAGATTTTTAAACCAGTGCTCCCGCGGTCGCGGAGCATGGTTGTTAATGGCCCTGACCGCCTTTGCGCTGGAAATGGTCGCGCTGTGGTTCCAGCATGTGATGGGACTCAAACCCTGCGTGCTCTGTATCTACGAGCGCTGCGCGCTGTTTGGCGTCATGGGCGCGGGTCTGTTGGGTGCGATTGCACCTAAAACACCGCTCCGTTACGTCGCTATCGCGGTCTGGCTGTACAGCGCCTGGAAAGGGATTGAGCTTTCCTGGCAGCACACCATGATGCAACTGCACCCGTCGCCGTTTATGACCTGTGATTTCGCTGCCCGCTTCCCGAGCTGGTTGCCGCTGGATAAATGGCTGCCGCAGGTGTTTGTCGCCTCAGGTGACTGCTCTGTACGTCAGTGGGAATTCCTGTCGCTGGAGATGCCGCAGTGGCTGGTGGGCATTTTTGTGGCCTACTTCGTCGTGGCGCTGCTGGTGCTGATTGCTCAGCCGTTTAAGCCGAAGAAGCGCGATCTGTTCGGAAGGTAAAAGCAAAACGGCAACGATAGTTGCCGTTTTTAGTTTTTGCGCCCTCTCCCGTGGGAGAGGGCTGGGGTGAGGGCATCAGGCCGCACCCCAATAAAAACCCGCCTCGGCGGGTTTTTATTTATCACCGGGTCGGGTGATTCATAATGTGGTCTTCCCAGTCCCGCACCTCGGACTCTTTCACCGCGATGTGACGCACAGAGATACGCTCGCCGTGCATGGCCGCTTTAGACCCGGTCAGCAAGGGGTGCCATGTCGGTAGATCCTTCCCTTCCGCCAGCAGGCGATACGCGCAGGTATGCGGCAGCCATTCAAACGTCGGCAGGTTCTCACGGGTTAACTTGATGCAGTCCGGCTCGAACTCGAAGCGGCGCTCGTAGTTGCGACACTGGCAGGTTTTGATGTTTAACTGCTTACAGGCAACGTTGGTGAAATAGATTTCATCAGTGTCTTCATCCATGAGCTTATGCAGGCAGCACTGCCCGCAGCCGTCACATAACGACTCCCACTCCACGTCTGTCATTTCGTCGAGAGTTTTGCGTTGCCAGAAAGGGATGTCGTTCATCAGGATGTCCACACGTCAAAAGAAAGCGCACCTTATAACGAGTCTGGCACGTTGATGCAAGTTTTGCCGCCCTGAGGGGCGGCAAAATGCGTTTACAGTACGCGGGTTTTCAGTGACAGGCCGTTAAAGCTCACGTCCAGTTCGTCTCCACCGTTAAGAGGGCCAACACCTTCTGGCGTACCGGTCAGGATCACATCCCCCGGCTTAAGGGTAAAGAAGCGGCTCATATAGGCAATCAGCGGCACGATCTTATGGATCATATCTGCCGTGGTGCCCTGCTGGCGGATCTCACCGTTCACTTTCAGGCTGAGGGACGTGTTCTGTGGATCGCCGGTAAATTCGCCGACCGGAACAAAACCCGAGATCGGGCAGGCATTATCAAAGCCTTTGGCTTTTTCCCACGGCTGCCCTGCTTTCTTCAGCTTTCCCTGTACCTCACGCAGCGTCAGATCCAGCGCCACGCCGTAACCGGCGATAGCTTTTTGCACATGCTCTTCGGAGGCCTGGCGTAGCGTCGCGCCAATCAGCACCGCCAGCTCCACTTCATGATGCACTGAACCCAATCCCTGCGGCAGTGCCAGCGGCTGGCGGATATCGCAAAGCGCGGTTTCCGGCTTAATGAACAGCACCGGCTCTTCTGGCGTCGCGCTGCCCATCTCCTGAATGTGTTTGGCATAATTGCTGCCCACGCAAACCACTTTGCTGACGGGATAATCCAGTAATGCACCTTGCCAGTTATGATGTTGATACATGGTCGACCCCTAAACGGTTGATGTGTTATGCCCGAAAACAGGTGAGGCTATTTTTTACCGGTCGCCTCAAGATGCTGTTTTAATAAATTCTCGGGAGGTGGCGGAAGCTGTAAATAATAGCCTTGCTCCGTTAAGGCCGTTTTAACTTTTTCCAGATCGGCGTTAACCAGTTTCTTACGACCGTCGAGCGGCAGCAGCATCGCCAGCTGAGGTCGGCCAAAGCTCTTCATTAATTCTTCTGGCACGCGGGAAAAATCGTCTTTCTTTTCGACATAAAGATAGGTCTGGTCGCGGCTTGTACTTCTGTAGATCACACAAAACATGTTTTTACTCTGAATTCATAGGTGGTTGCTTGCCTCAATATACTCCTGACTATAACATGCCTGATACTCTTCGGAATATCGCAGCGAGTGGTTGCGGTTAATAGCAAATTGAGTAAGGCCAGGATGTCAAACACGCCCATCGAGCTTAAAGGCAGTAGCTTCACCTTATCAGTGGTACATTTGCATGATGCAAAACCCGAGGTTATTCGTCAGGCGTTAGAAGACAAAATCGCTCAGGCTCCCGCCTTTCTGAAACACGCCCCTGTTGTTATCAATGTCAGCGGTCTGGAATCCCCGGTTAACTGGAAACAACTCCAGCAGGCCGTCTCCTCTACCGGTCTGCGCATTGTGGGCATCAGCGGCTGTAAAGATACTGAGCTGAAAGCGGAAATCGACCGTGCGGGACTGCCTCTTCTGAACGAGGGCAAAGAAAAAGCCCCACGTGCGGCCCCCGTTGCCGTTGAAACGCCCCCACCTGCGGTACAAAACGTTACCGCCCTCACAAAAACGCGAATGATTGATGTCCCGGTTCGTTCCGGACAGCGCATTTATGCACCAAACTGTGATCTAATTGTTACAAGCCACGTCAGCGCTGGCGCTGAGCTGATTGCAGATGGCAATATTCACGTTTACGGTATGATGCGTGGGCGTGCACTCGCCGGGGCGAGTGGCGATCGGGACGCACAAATATTTTGTACTCACCTGACTGCGGAACTGGTGTCCATCGCAGGTGAATATTGGCTGAGCGACAAGATCCCAGCCGAATTTTATGGCAAAGCGGCTCGTCTGCGACTGGCAGACGACGCGTTGACCGTTCAACCGTTGAATTGATCCCTTTTTAACAAGGAATTTCTATGGCACGCATTATTGTTGTTACTTCGGGTAAAGGAGGCGTTGGCAAGACCACCTCCAGCGCGGCCATCGCTACTGGTTTGGCCCAGAAGGGAAAGAAAACCGTCGTTATCGATTTCGATATCGGTCTGCGTAACCTCGACCTGATTATGGGTTGTGAACGTCGCGTCGTGTATGACTTCGTAAACGTGATTCAGGGCGATGCCACCCTTAACCAGGCGCTGATTAAAGACAAGCGCACCGAGAACCTTTATATCCTCCCGGCCTCTCAGACGCGTGACAAAGACGCCCTGACCCGCGAAGGGGTTGAAAAGGTGCTCGATGAGCTGAAAAAAATGGAGTTCGACTTCATTGTCTGTGACTCCCCTGCCGGTATCGAAACCGGTGCCCTGATGGCGCTCTATTTCGCTGATGAAGCGATCATCACCACGAACCCTGAAGTGTCATCCGTCCGTGACTCTGACCGCATTCTCGGGATCCTCGCATCCAAATCCCGCCGTGCGGAAAATGGCGAAGACCCGATTAAAGAGCACCTGCTGCTGACCCGCTATAACCCGGGCCGCGTAAACAAAGGTGACATGCTGAGCATGGAAGACGTGCTGGAGATCCTGCGCATTAAACTGGTGGGCGTCATCCCGGAAGACCAGTCCGTGCTGCGCGCCTCTAACCAGGGCGAGCCAGTGATCCTTGATACAACAGCAGATGCCGGTAAAGCGTATGCGGATACGGTTGACCGTCTGCTGGGAGAAGAACGTCCTTTCCGCTTCATTGAAGAAGAGAAGAAAGGTTTCCTCAAACGCCTGTTCGGAGGATAAGTTATGGCATTACTGGACTTTTTTCTCTCGCGGAAAAAGAACACCGCCAACATCGCAAAAGAACGACTGCAAATCATCGTTGCGGAGCGTCGTCGTAGCGACGCCGAGCCTCACTACCTGCCGCAGCTGCGCAAGGACATCCTGGAAGTGATCTGCAAATATGTGCAGATTGACCCGGAGATGGTCACCGTGCAGCTGGAGCAAAAAGACGGGGATATTTCGATTCTGGAGCTGAACGTCACGCTCCCGGAAGCGGAAGAGTCGCGTCCGTAGTTTTTGATTTCGTAGCCCCGGTAAGCGCAGCGCCTCCGGGGGAATATGCCGGGTATATCGCCCGGCATATTGATTATCGTGGATACCCTTCCAGCAACGTATTCAGGCGATCGGCCATCAATTCCCCGCGCCAGCCCGCCATCATTTCCGGTAAGCCATTCTGCGGTTTCAGCTTCCAGTGCCAGTTCAGCAACTGGTTTATCTGACGACGTGATGCCAGCAATTCCGCACTCAGTTTGCTTTCTGCCGCCACAGCCTGCACCAGCGCTTTAATATCTTTAAACGCTTTGCGGTAACCCGGCATATCCATCAGATTCAGCAGCGGCTCTGGCAGTGCGTCATCCGGTATCTGCTGCGCTTTGGCCACCAGCGCGAGCAACGTTTTTCCGTGAAAGCGGATTTCGCTGCCTGAAAGCCCAATGCTGTCCAGCTCACCCATGCTGCCTGGCATATAGCGTGCGACCGCCCACAGGTGCTCTTCGCGTACCACAAAGTTAACGGCCAAATCGCGTTCGCGCGCTTTACGCAGGCGCCAGTCGGCTAATAATTGCAGACAGGCCAGCTGACGCGTACGCAGCTGCCACGCGTTGCTGATATCGCGCCAGGCCTCTTTCGGGTCAGCAATTTCCTGGCGACGCTGCTGCGTCATGCGGCACTCATCCAGAGCAGCAGGCAGCCAGCCGGAGGCTTCTGCCTCTTTCATCAGTTGTCCGGCAATCGGCAGCAGGTAAAACACATCTGCCGCAGCGTAGTCCAGCTGACGCTCTGTGAGCGGGCGCGCCAGCCAGTCGGTACGGGATTCACTTTTATCCAGGGTCAGGCCGGTGTACTCCTCAACCATGGCGGCAAAGCCCCATGAAAGCGGACGATTGCTGAACGCGGCGAGGATCTGCGTGTCAATCAGCGGCTGCGGCATGATGCCAAACGTATTCAGAAAGACTTCCAGATCTTCACTGCCTGCGTGCAGGTATTTGGTGACCGCAGTATCAAGCAGCAGGTCACGCATCGGCGTCCAGTCGGTAATGCCGAGCGGGTCAATCAGCGACACGTTTTTGCCGTCGTACATCTGAATCAAACCCAACTGCGGATAATACGTCCGGGTACGAACAAACTCGGTATCCAGGGCGATGGCAGGAAAGTCGCGCGTCACTTCGCACAGCGAAGCCAGCTCGTCGTTGGTCGTGATCATCTGGTAATTCAAAACGGTTTCTCTTTTGTTTGCGCCCATAAAAAACGCCGGCTAAACCGGCGTCTGGGCGATTAGCGTGAAGCTCAGGCCTTATTGTCCACTTTGGCACGGGCTTCGTCACGTAATTCTCGTCGTAATATCTTCCCGACGTTTGATTTCGGCAACTCATCGCGGAACTCCACCAGCTTCGGCACTTTATAGCCGGTGAGCTGACGGCGGCAGAACGTGATGAGCTCCTCCTCGGTAAGAGAGGCGTTTTTCTTCACCACAAAAATCTTCACTGCCTCGCCGCTGCTGCCGGAAGGTACGCCAACCGCGGCAACTTCAAGCACGCCGCTATGCTGCATCACCACATCTTCGATCTCATTCGGATAGACGTTAAATCCGGAGACGAGGATCATGTCTTTCTTACGATCGACAATGCGCAGGAAGCCCTCTTCGTCCATCACCGCGATATCACCGGTGTGTAGCCAGCCGTCTTTGATGATTTCGTCGGTGGCATCAGGACGCTGCCAGTAGCCCAGCATCACCTGTGGCCCTTTAACGCACAGCTCACCCGGCTCGCCCGGTGCAACTTCGTTGTCGTCATCATCCACCAGTTTGGCTTCCGTCGACGGTACGGGCAGGCCGATACTGCCGCTGTGATAGTCGATATCATGCGGATTGACGCTGACCAGCGGGGCGCATTCGGTCAGGCCATAGCCTTCGAGTAAATACTGGCCGGTGAGTTTCACCCAGCGCTCGGCCACCGCCTGCTGAACCGGCATTCCGCCGCCCGCAGAGAGGTGCAGCGTGGAGAAATCAAGCTGCTGGAACTCTTTGTTATTAAGCAGCGCGTTAAACAGGGTATTGACCCCGGTCATGGCGGTGAACGGGTATTTCGCCAGCTCTTTAACCAGCCCCGGAATGTCGCGTGGGTTGGTGATCAGCACGTTCTGACCGCCCAGCTCAATGAACAGCAGGCAGTTCATGGTCAGCGCGAAAATGTGATAAAGCGGAAGCGCGGTGATGACCACCTCTTTGCCCGGATGCAGCAGCGGCCCGTAGGTCGCATTCACCTGCTCAAGGTTCGCCAGCATATTGCGGTGAGTCAGCATGGCGCCTTTGGCCACGCCGGTAGTGCCACCGGTGTACTGCAGGAACGCAAGATCCTCTGACACCACTTCCGGTTTGACGTATTGCATACGATACCCGGCATGCAGCGCGCGGCGGAAGGAGATGGCATCCGGCAGATGGTATTTCGGTACCAGACGTTTGATGTATTTGACGACAAAGTTAACCAGTGTGCCCTTGGCGGTGGAGAGCTGATCCCCCATGCGCGTCAGGATGACGTGTTTCACCTGGGTTCTGTCGACCACTTTCTCCAGCGTGTGGGCAAAGTTTGAGACGATCACAATTGCGGTCGCGCCGCTGTCGTTCAGTTGATGCTCCAGCTCACGTGGGGTGTAGAGCGGGTTGACGTTGACGACAATCATCCCGGCCCGCAGGATACCAAACAACGCGACCGGGTATTGCAGCAGATTCGGCATCATCAGCGCGACGCGATCCCCTTTTTGCAGCCCCAGCCCTTCCTGCAAATAGGCCGCGAACGCCCGACTCCGCTCCTCAAGCTTACGGAACGTCATCACCTCACCCATATTGATAAACGCGGGCTGATCGGCGTAACGCCTTACCGAGTGTTCAAATAATTCAACCAGGGATTGATAACGGTCAGGATTGATCTCCGCAGGCACATCTGCGGGATAACGGTTAAGCCAAACCTTGTTCAATGCATCACCTCTGAATTGAGTGTTCGTCGTCATCACAACCCCGATAATAAACAGTTTGTTAACATTATATTAACTCAGCGTACCAGTTTATTAATTGCCCAGATTTAAGGTTGCGAAGCGCGTCACTCTTTTTTTTCGTTTTAGCCGTAAAAAAACAGAGACAGCGGCTGAGCCGCTGTCTCTTTTCTAACAATAACAGTAAGTTACTCAGTAACGATCGTCTGTACCTGCGCCGGGCCTGGGTTATACCAGCCCCAGCCGGGGTAGCCGTAACGATACGGGTGTGGGCCCCACATCCACGGATCAACAGGCTGAGGCGGCATGATCACCTGCTGTGTCAGCCGCCAGCGTTTGTAGCCGTTAACCTGCATGGTCATAAATTTGTAAGGCGTTGTGCCGATTTTGCCCTGTGTCGTGCCGGTAATCGGCCCGACGACGCTCACCAGCTGTCCACGGAAATCAACCGGGTCGAGGAAGCCGCTGACATCGGCAAAAATGCGCCCGCGCGAGGTTTCGCCGAGGATCGGCCGCGCGCCGCTATCCAGTGGCACGGTGGCGATCTCCAGCCGGGTTTTCCCCTGCTGGTTTTGCACTTCAATCACCTTCCCGCCGAAGCGCGCTTCCTGACCGACGTAAAGCTCAGGGGCATTCATCACGCGAACCAGATCCTGCTGTGGCGTAGGGCTACTGCCCTTAATCGCATCAGGAACGGAAACGCATCCGCTCAGTGCTATGGCCACAGCGCCTGCCATAATTAGGCGTACTACTTTAGTCTGAACCGCCATGATGCGACTCCTTTTTCTCAGTTCCTGTTACTGAGATTCACTCGCGGCCTGGAAGTTTCTTCCACGCGACGGTGTTTCGCAAATAAACCGGCTCGGCATGTTCAACGGCCACGGTTTTTCCTGCTGCGAGCAGCTGGCAGGCCAGAGGAAGCATATCCTCTGCGGCAGGCAGAAGCATGTTGCCGTCCACCAGCGTTACGCCGGTACCGTTTGCCATGTCAGGCCATGCCGCCCAACCGGTCCCTACCCTCGCCCACTCACCGGAGAGGTTCTGCAACCGTTCGGTTACCGCTTCCGGCTTGAGCACCGCTTCCGTCTCTTCGCCGTGCCACACGCCCTGCTCGTCGCGAGTGTATTCAGCCCAGTAGACTTCGCCCATGCGGGCATCAATCGCTGCCAGCACACGGGTAGCACCGGTCATACGCCACGCGCCCTGCGCCATCGTCGCCAGGGTGGAAACACCGATCATCGGAAGGTCAGCGCCCAGCGCCAGCCCCTGCGCAATACCGATCCCAATGCGTACACCCGTAAAGCTGCCGGGGCCACGGCCAAAGGCCAGCGCATCGAGGTCGGTTAAGGTGGTGTTGCCCTGGGTCAAAATCGCTTTCACCAGGGGCAGAATACGTTGGGTGTGTTCTCGTGGGCACTCTTCGAAATGAGCAGAAATAGCACCGTCGTTCCACAGAGCAACGGAACACGCCTCTGTAGCGGTATCAATAGCCAGAATTCGCATCAGTCGTCGCGCTCTCGCAATGGTCAGTCACAAAATGGCGCGCATCTTAGCACACTCCCGGGCAAATTACTCCGCCGTTGGGTTGGACAGGAAGCGAACCGCGCGTTTAATGTCCCGCGTACGCGGCGCGGGCGGCAGGCTGGCGAGGAAGGTCGCACCGTAGGGGCGCATCACCAGCCGGTTATCACAGATTACGAGCACGCCGCGGTCGTCCACGTCGCGGATCAGGCGTCCTACCCCCTGTTTGAGGGTGATCACCGCGTCCGGCAGCTGTACCTCGTCGAAAGGATCGCCCCCGCGCAGACGGCAGTCTTCCATTCGCGCTTTGAGCAGCGGATCGTCCGGCGAGGTAAAAGGCAGTTTATCGATAATCACCAGCGACAGGGTATCGCCCCGCACGTCAACGCCTTCCCAGAAACTGCTGGTTGCCACCAGAAGCGCATTCCCGGCACTGACAAACTGCTGTAACAGTTGCCCTTTGCTGGTTTCTCCCTGCAGCAGCACAGGCAAGGTCATGGTGGCGCGGAACTGTTCTGCCAGGTCGCGCATCATGGCGTGAGAGGTGCAGAGCATAAAGCAGCGGCCATTGTTGGCCTCAATCATCGGCTTCAGCATGGCTGCCAACAGGCGTGCGGCGCCGGGCTGGTTGGGTAACGGCAGATTACGCGGCACGCAGAGCAGCGCCTGTTTTTCATAATCAAACGGGCTCGGCAACAGCAGTGACTCCGCCTGTTCAATCCCGAGACGCTCGGTGAAGTGGTGCAGATCGTCATTCACCGACAGGGTCGCGGAGGTAAATATCCAGCTCCCCGGTTTTTGCGCCATCACCTCTTTGAATTTGTCTGCCACCGTCAGCGGCGTAAGCGCCAGGGTGAAATGACGCGAGGTACATTCATACCAGTAGCTGTACCCCGGCTGGTTGATCTCCTTCAGCCGTTTCAGCCGCCCGCGATAGAGCGTGGCGCGCTCGAAGGCAGCGTCCAGCAGCGCAGAACGGCCAAGCGACAGTTTCGCCACGTCGTAACAGAGTTCCAGCGCATCATCCAGCAGCAGTAGCGCGCGCTGGATATTATTGTCCGCCAGCAGCTCGCGCAAATTGCCGCGGTAGCCCGGCTCGCCAAGCTGCAGGCGAAAATCCTGCGCGCTTTGCGCGAGGCGATCGGCACATTTTTGCAGCTGCTGGGTATCTTTTAATTCAGTGCGATAAGCAATGGTAAAATCTTTCGCCAGATCCAGCAGCTGGCGGCTGGAGAGCGACTGGCCGAAATACTGGCTTGCGATATCCGGAAGCTGATGGGCTTCGTCGAAGATCATCACTTCCGCTTCAGGAATAAGTTCGCCAAAACCGCTGTCTTTCACCACCATATCCGCGAGAAACAGATGGTGGTTGACCACCACCACATCTGCATCCATCGCCGTTTTACGCGCTTTGACCACAAAACAGTCTTTATACAGCGGGCAGTCGCTGCCCAGGCAGTTGTCATTGGTGCTGGTCACCAGCGGCCAGGCGGGAGAGTCTTCCGCCACGCTCGCGCAGGTGCTGATATCCCCCTCTTCCGTCTGGTTAGCCCAGGCGCGAAGGATGATCACATCACTCAGGGTCTGCACCGGCAGGTCGCCGCCCGCCAGCGCCTGCTGTTCAAGACGCTCCAGGCAGAGATAGTTGGAGCGCCCTTTCAGCAATGCCAGCCGCCCTTTGTATTTCAGCGCTTTTGCCACCGTCGGCAAATCACGGCTGTAGAGCTGATCCTGCAACGCCTTCGAGCCGGTAGAGATGATCACCTTCTTTTTCGCGCGCAGCGCCGGTGCAAGGTAAGCGTAGGTTTTTCCCGTGCCGGTTCCGGCCTCGACCACCAGCGGCTGTGCCTTATCGATGGCGCGAGCGACGGCATGCGCCATCTGACGCTGCGGTTCACGCGGTTTAAAACCGGGAATAGCCTGTGCTAACTGCCCTTCAGGGGAAAAATCGTCTGCCACGGTGTTCTCTCACTGTATTTTTGCACAGGGATTATGTCAGCCCATTCTCTCCTGTGCCACCCCAAATAGTGACGACGGCGAAACAATATGGCAGTCTTGCCGCCTGATGACGAAAGTAACGAGGAAACGTTTATGACAATTGTGCGCATTGATGCCGAAGCCCGCTGGTCTGATGTAGTCATTCATAACCAGACGCTCTATTACACTGGCGTGCCGTCCAATCTGGATGCGGATGCCTTTGAACAAACAGCTGACACCCTGGCGCAGATCGATGCGGTGCTGGAAAAGCAAGGCAGCGACAAATCGCGTATTCTGGACGCCACCATTTTCCTGGCGAATAAAGACGATTTTGCGGCTATGAACAAAGCCTGGGATGCGTGGGTGGTGGCGGGTCACGCGCCTGTACGTTGTACCGTACAGGCCACGCTGATGAAGCCGGAATACAAGGTAGAGATTAAGATTATCGCGGCGGTGTAAGCCGGTTACTCTTCATCTTCATCCTCGAAACGCGCCACGATCCGCTCGCCGGTATGGGTGGCGCGAAGTTCTTCCGCCACCTGAGAAATGGCCTGCCCGCTGCTCATCCCCTGGGACATCAGCTCCTGGATCCGCTCAACCGCTTTCTGCTGTTGCTCGTGGCTCAGAGAAGGTAAACCTGCAAACATCGTCAACTCCTGCTAAATTATTCGCGCTAATTATTTCACGCTGCCCGGTAGTATGCCACACATGAACATGCGCTTCCCCACTGTTATTACCCTGCCGTGGCGTACTGACGCCGCTGAATTCTGGTTTGCTCGTCTGAGCCATCTTCCCTGGGCGATGCTGCTGCATTCCGGCCATGCGGACCATCCTTACAGCCGCTTCGACATTGTGGTTGCTGACCCGGTGCGCACGGTGACATCCGAAAACCAGCCCTCCACGCACGATCCGCTGATCAAGCTTCAGGAGGCTATCGACGAGCTGGGTTTGTCTGCCACGCCTAACCCGGATCTTCCCTTCCAGGGCGGTGCGCTGGGCGTGTTTGGCTATGACCTTGGTCGCCGCTTTGAAACGCTGCCTTCCGTTGCGAAGGCGGATATTCCGCTGCCGGATATGGCGGTGGGACTTTACGACTGGGCGCTGATTGTCGATCACCATAAACAGGTGGTCTCCCTGCTCAGCCATTCGGATGTGGAGGCACGCCTGGCGTGGCTGAACGCGCAGCAGCCCGCAGCCGCGCCAGATTTCCGTCTGACCTCTGCGTGGCGTTCAAACATGACCCCGCAGACCTATGCGGAAAAATTCGCACGCGTACAGGCATATCTGCAAAGCGGCGATTGTTATCAGGTGAACCTTGCCCAGCGCTTCCAGGCGACGTATCAGGGCGATGAATGGCAGGCCTTTACCCGCCTCAATGCCAGCAACCGGGCACCGTTCAGTGCGTTTATCCGTCTCGATCAGGGCGCGATCCTGAGTCTTTCGCCTGAGCGGTTTATTCATCTGGCGGAAGGCAAGATCCAGACACGCCCGATTAAAGGGACCTTGCCGCGCCTGAGCGATCCGGCTGCTGACCGCCAGCAGGCGGAAAAGCTCGCCGCGTCACCGAAGGACCGCGCCGAAAATTTAATGATTGTCGACCTGATGCGCAACGACATTGGCCGGGTGGCGGTACCGGGCAGCGTTCGCGTGCCGGAGCTGTTCGTCGTCGAGCCTTTCCCGGCGGTGCACCATCTGGTCAGCACCATTACCGCACAGCTGCCGGCTTCGCGTACCCCCTGCGATCTTCTGCGCGCCGCGTTCCCGGGTGGCTCCATCACCGGCGCGCCAAAAGTGCGGGCGATGGAGATTATCGATGAACTGGAACCGCACCGTCGCAACGCCTGGTGCGGCAGCATTGGCTACGTTAGCGTCTGCGGCACGCTGGATACCAGCATCACTATTCGCACCCTGACGGCCTGCGACGGCCAGCTTTACTGTTCCGCAGGCGGCGGGATTGTTGCTGACAGCCAGGTCGAGGCGGAATATCAGGAAACCTTTGATAAAGTTAACCGTATCCTGCAACAACTGGAGAACTGACGGTGGAGAGAGAGAACCTGACGCTGGATGATTTTCTGTCGCGCTTTCAGCTTTTGCGGCCACAGGTGAGCCGCGAAGCGCTTAATCAACGTCAGGCGGCGGTGCTGATCCCCGTGGTGCGCCGTGAGCAGCCCGGTTTGCTGCTGACCCAGCGCTCCCCTCATTTACGCAAACATGCCGGTCAGGTCGCTTTCCCCGGCGGCGCGGTAGACAGCAGCGATGCCTCGCTGATTGCCGCGGCGCTGCGTGAAGCGCAGGAAGAGGTGGCGATCCCACCGGAGGCCGTCGAGATTGTCGGCGTCCTCCCGCCGGTGGACAGCGTGACCGGTTTCCAGGTGACGCCGGTGGTGGGCATTATCCCGCCCGGCCTTCAGTATCACGCCAGTGTTGATGAGGTGTCTGCGGTGTTTGAAATGCCGTTGGAAGAAGCCCTTCGCCTGAGCCGCTATCACCCGCTGGATATTCAGCGCCGTGGACACGATCATCGGGTCTGGTTGTCCTGGTATCAGCATTATTTTGTCTGGGGCATGACGGCGGGCATCATTCGTGAACTGGCTCTGCAAATCGGCCTGAAGCCTTGACTATACTTTACATTCCACCCTCTTTTGTCAGGTTTGCGATCGGCGTCGCGCTATTAGCAAAACCATCGTTAACCATTAGTTTAATTCATGTGAATAGTTAAGCCGAGGTCGATGTTCCCTCTTACACTATGCGCAGTTATAACATCGTTACTGGAACCCCGGTAACCCTGTCAGGAGTGTGAAAGTGATTAGTATATTCGACATGTTTAAAGTGGGAATTGGCCCTTCGTCTTCCCATACTGTTGGGCCGATGAAGGCCGGTAAACAGTTCGTCGATGATCTGGTCGAAAAAGGATTACTGGAAAGCGTTACCCGTGTCGCCGTGGATGTCTACGGCTCACTGTCATTAACGGGTAAAGGCCACCACACCGATATCGCCATTATTATGGGTCTGGCAGGCAATATGCCGGACACTGTAGATATTGATGCCATCCCGGCATTCATCCGTGACGTGGAAGCGCGCGGTCGCCTGCTGCTGGCTAACGGCCAGCACGAAGTGGATTTCCCGCAGGATGACGGGATGCGTTTTCGTAGCGACAACCTGCCACTGCATGAAAACGGCATGACCATCCATGCCTGGAACGGCGAGAAAGAGATTTACAGCAAAACGTACTACTCCATCGGCGGTGGATTCATCGTGGATGAAGAGCATTTCGGTAAAGAGAGCACCGGCGACGTCAACGTGCCGTATCCTTTCAAATCGGCCACCGAGATGTTGGGTTATTGCAAAGAGACCGGCCTGTCGCTGTCCGGCATGGTGATGCAGAACGAACTGGCGCTGCACAGCAAAAAAGAGATCGAAGACTATTTTGCAAACGTATGGCAGACCATGCGCGCCTGTATCGATCGCGGGATGAACACCGAAGGCGTGCTGCCGGGTCCGCTACGCGTACCGCGTCGTGCCTCTGCCCTGCGCCGCATGCTGGTGACCACCGATAAATTCTCCAACGACCCGATGAACGTGGTCGACTGGGTGAATATGTTCGCTCTGGCGGTTAACGAAGAAAACGCTGCCGGTGGCCGCGTAGTGACGGCGCCCACCAACGGTGCGTGCGGTATTGTTCCGGCGGTGCTGGCTTATTACGATCACTTTATTGAACCTGTTACGCCAGATATCTACATCCGTTACTTCCTGGCGGCAGGTGCCATCGGTGCGCTGTACAAAATGAACGCCTCTATCTCTGGCGCTGAAGTAGGATGCCAGGGTGAAGTGGGTGTGGCCTGTTCCATGGCGGCCGCTGGTCTGGCTGAACTGCTGGGCGCAAGCCCTGAGCAGGTTTGCGTGGCGGCGGAGATCGGTATGGAACATAACCTGGGCCTGACCTGTGACCCGGTTGCCGGGCAGGTGCAAGTACCGTGCATTGAGCGTAACGCCATTGCGTCGGTGAAAGCGATTAACGCCTCCCGTATGGCAATGCGCCGTACCAGCGAGCCTCGCGTGTCGCTGGATAAAGTTATTGAGACCATGTACGAAACCGGTAAAGACATGAACGCGAAGTACCGTGAGACTTCCCGTGGTGGTCTGGCCATTAAGGTACAGTGCGACTAATACCTCCCCTCGCCCATCTGCAACGGATGGGCGAAATTTCCTTCTGATTCTCGTCGCCTTTCACTTTCCCCACTACACTTTCACTGTTGCGTCTGGCTTTTGGGGCTGGAGGTGTATCAGGCGACCGTTCATGCAAACCGCACAAACGATCATTAAAAACTATCGCCGAAAACGCGTTATCGTCTGCGTGACGGTTGCGCTCCTTACGCTCATCCTGACGTTGGGCATTCGATTTATTTCACAGCGCAATGTTAATCAACAACGCATTGTCGATTTCGCCAGCCATACCGTTCGCTCACTTGAAAACGTCCTGCTTTCCCTGGATAACCGCCGACCGGAGTTGTTGGATCTTGTCGGCCAGCCGTGCCCACAGGCGCATCTGACTCTGCGTAAGCAGGCTGCCATTTTACAGACCGTCCGCTCGATTACCCTGATTAAAGAGGGGATCCTCTACTGCTCCAGTATTTTTGGCAGTCGCGCCGTCCCGGTTCATGAATTATTTCCCGAACTGCCGTCAGGTCTGCCAAAACTGATTTTATCGACCGATAAGTGGCTGCTTAAAGGCAGCCCTATTCTTATCCAGTGGCACCCGACGTCACAACGCGGTGAAGAGGGGGTGATGGAGGTGATCAATATCGATCTCATCACCAGAATGATCCTTGAGCCGCCCCGCCCGCTTATCACTGACGTGGCGTTAACCGTAGGAGATCGCTCTTTACGCTACGGTCAAGGTATTACCGACGCGCTGAAGTTTAATGAGGCTGACTCGCGAATAGAGGAAGTCTCTACACGCTTTCCATTTACCATCACGGTCAGTGGGCCGGGTCCTGGCGCGCTGGCACTTAAAAGCCTGCCGGCACAGCTGCCGCTGGGGTTAATGCTGAGCCTGGTTCTGGGGTATCTGGCCTGGCTGGCCACAGCAAACCGGATGAGCTTCACGTGGGAGATCGATATGGGGATTGCGGCGCGGGAATTTGAGCTGTTCTGTCAGCCGCTTGTGAATGCCCGTACGCAGGAGTGTATCGGCGTGGAAATTCTTCTGCGCTGGAACAACCCGCGTCAGGGTTGGATCTCCCCGGAAGTGTTCATCCCCCTGGCAGAAGAACATAACCTGATTGTTCCCCTGACCCGCTACGTGATTGCCGAGACGGTACGCCAGATAGGCTACTTCCCCTCCCACCCGGGCTTTCACATCGGTATTAACGTGGCGGCCAGCCACTTCCGTCACGCCGTGCTACTTCAGGATTTGAACCGCTACTGGTTCAGCGCAAACCCGAGCCAGCGGCTGGTTATCGAACTCACCGAGCGTGACGCGCTGGTCGATGCAGATTATCGCATCGTGCGCGAGCTGCATCGCAAAGGGGTCAAACTGGCTATCGACGATTTTGGTACCGGGAACAGTTCGCTCTCCTGGCTTGAAAAGCTTCATCCTGACGTACTGAAAATCGACCAGTCCTTTACCACCGCCATTGGAACCGATGCCGTGAACTCAACGGTGACAGATATCATTATTGCGCTGGGTCAGCGGCTGAATATTGAGCTGGTTGCGGAAGGGGTCGAAACGGAGGAGCAGGCGCGCTACTTACGCCGACACGGTGTTCATACTCTGCAGGGGTATTTCTATGCGCGGCCGATGCCGCTGCGGGATTTTCCACAATGGCTGGCGGAGAGTTCACCTCCGCCAGCGCATCATAACGGGCACATCGTGCCCTTAATGCCGTTGCGTTAAGAAGCGTTACTCATCTTCGTCGTGCACGGATTGCTCTTTAACAATACGCACCATATCAACGCGATAGTCGTTGGCTTCAACAATGGTAATGCTCAGCGGGGGCAGTTCGATCACATCCCCCACGCGCGG
The DNA here is from genome assembly GCF_023544405.1 of Enterobacter cloacae complex sp. OE43NF. NCBI lineage: Bacteria > Pseudomonadati > Pseudomonadota > Gammaproteobacteria > Enterobacterales > Enterobacteriaceae > Enterobacter > Enterobacter cloacae complex sp. OE43NF. Next base: position 87,934 of record NZ_JAMJFW010000006.1, on the reverse strand, counting down.
GATCTGCCCGTTCACGGCGATGACCAGACCGGCCACAGTGGCAATGTCTTCTTCATCGTTGACCACGTTTTCCAGCCCCAGCGTATGCGAAAGCGCGTGCAGGTCAGTGGTACCTTTCACCAGCCAGCCTTCACCATCGGCCACGATTTCCGGTGTTTCGTCCTCATCCGGGAACTCACCGGCAATGGCTTCAAGCACGTCCAGCGGCGTGACCAGCCCCTGCACCACACCAAACTCGTTGGTAACAATCACGAAGCTGCCGCGGGCACGGCGCAGAACGCCAAGCAGGTTGATGGGGTCCAGCGTTTCCGGTACCACGATAGCCGGGGAGGCGGCGGCGATGGCTTCGACGTCAACGCCCTCTTCCAGCGCGACCAGCATCTCTTTGGCACGCACGACACCGATGATCTCATCCAGCTCACCACGACACACCGGGAACAGGCTGTGCGGTGAAGAGAGCAGCTGCTGACGAATTTCATCAACGCTCAACCGGGAATCTACCCAGCTGATCTCGCCGCGCGGGGTCATGATGCCGCGCAGCGAACGGGAGGCCAGGGAGAGAACGCCGTTAATCATATAACGCTCTTCTTCCACAAATGCCCCTTCCGGCACCGGAACCGGGTTACGGTTCTCGGTGTCACTCTGCACATTCACCTGACGGCGACCGCCCATCAGGCGCAGGATGGCATCCGCGGTGCGGGCACGCAGCGGCTGATTGGACTGCTGCTTAATAAAGTTACGGCGTGCAATCTGGTTAAACAGTTCGATCAGGATCGAGAAGCCAATCGCGGCATACAGATAACCTTTCGGAATATGGAAACCGAAACCTTCCGCAACGAGGCTCAGACCGATCATCAGCAGGAAGCTCAGACACAGCACCACGACCGTCGGATGTTGGTTCACAAAGCGGGTCAGCGGTTTAGACGCCAGCAGCATAACTGCCATGGCGATAACCACCGCCGCCATCATCACCGGGAGATGGTTCACCATACCCACCGCTGTGATCACCGCATCAAGCGAGAAGACAGCATCCAGCACCACGATCTGCAGCACCACAACCCAGAAGCTGGCATAGCCTTTGCCATGACCATCGTCGTGCTGACGGTTCTCCAGCCGCTCGTGCAGTTCTGTCGTTGCTTTAAAGAGCAGGAATATCCCCCCGAGCAGCATGATCAAATCGCGGCCAGAGAAGGTGAAATCCATGACGGTAAAGAGCGGTTTTGTCAGGGTGACCATCCATGAGATCACGGACAGCAGCGCCAGACGCATAACCAGCGCCAGCGAGAGGCCGATCAGACGCGCTTTATCACGCTGTTTTGGCGGCAGTTTGTCCGCGAGGATGGCAATAAACACCAGGTTATCAATGCCGAGAACGATCTCCAGCACCACCAGCGTGAGCAATCCCACCCAGATTGACGGGTCCATTAAGAATTCCATGACAAGCTCCTGCTAAAGGAATGACGAAACGGTGCCCCACTCAATGTGGGCAAAACAGCGGTAAACAGAGTCGATACGTGGCGAGGATCGCCGGTGAAAAAGGCGCGAAGTGGCCTGATAGATGACTGACGTCGGTGACGGTCCATATAGTGGGCTGTAGCCCTATACTCCTGATCAATTAAACGGAGGCTAAACATATCAGAGACATTACGTTTTTAGCAAAGATTTACGTTCCTTTGCAAAAACGTGAAAAGGCAGAATTTGTGTTGAGTAATTTCTGATTTTCGAAACCTAAATTACGGATCTTCATCACATAAATTATTTTTTCACTATCTAAAATAATTCGCGTAAGTCTGAGCTTTTTTAACTCTAACCCTTATCTGAATCGATTCGGTTCGCCAATACGATTCTCAGTACGTCTGCCTGGCAGAGGTATTAATGATAATAAAAGGAGGTAGCAAGTGACCATTGCTATTGTCATAGGCACACATGGTTGGGCTGCAGAGCAGCTACTCAAAACAGCAGAGATGCTGTTGGGCGAGCAGGAAAACGTCGGCTGGATCGATTTCGTTCCCGGTGAAAACGCCGAGACGCTGATTGAGAAATACACGGCTCAACTGTCGAAGCTGGATACCAGCAAAGGCGTGCTGTTTCTCGTTGATACATGGGGCGGCAGCCCGTTCAACGCTGCCAGCCGCATTGTCGTCGATAAAGAGCACTATGAAGTTGTCGCCGGGGTCAATATCCCGATGCTGGTGGAAACCTTCATGGCACGCGACGACAACCCGGCTTTTGATGAGCTGGTTGCCCTGGCGGTCGAAACCGGTCGCGAAGGCGTGAAAGCGCTGAAGGCACAGCCGGTTGAGAAACCCACACCGGCGGCTGCCGCGGCACCGAAAGCCGCTGCCCCCGCAAAACCGATGGGCCCGAACGATTATATGGTGATTGGCCTTGCGCGCATCGATGACCGTTTAATTCACGGCCAGGTGGCAACGCGCTGGACCAAAGAGACCAACGTTCAACGTATTATCGTGGTCAGCGACGAAGTGGCCGCCGACACGGTGCGTAAAACCCTCCTCACCCAGGTTGCTCCTCCGGGCGTTACCGCGCACGTGGTGGATGTCGCCAAGATGATCCGCGTCTATAACAACCCGAAATATGCCGGTGAACGTGTGATGCTTCTGTTCACTAACCCGACAGACGTCGAGCGCATTGTTGAAGGCGGCGTGAAAATCACCTCCGTGAACATTGGTGGTATGGCTTTCCGTCAGGGCAAAACGCAGGTCAACAACGCGATTTCAGTCGATGCGAAGGATATCGAGGCATTTAACAAGTTGAATGCTCGCGGTATTGAACTGGAAGCCCGTAAGGTTTCCACGGACCCGAAACTGAAAATGATGGATTTGATCGGCAAAGTTGGGAAATAAGCCCGCGCCGGTTTTTCACATAAAGATTATGCAATAGGAGAAGTACAATGGAGATTACCACTCTTCAGATTGTGCTGGTGTTCATCGTCGCGTGTATTGCGGGTATGGAATCCGTACTTGATGAATTTCAGTTCCACCGCCCTCTGGTGGCCTGTACGTTGATTGGCGCCGTTCTCGGTGATATGAAAACCGGTATCATCATCGGTGGTACCCTGGAAATGATCGCCCTTGGCTGGATGAACATCGGTGCGGCGGTTGCGCCCGATGCCGCGCTGGCGTCCATTATTTCAACCGTGTTGGTCATTGCCGGTCATCAAAGCATCGGTGCCGGTATCGCTCTGGCAATTCCGCTGGCTGCCGCAGGCCAGGTACTGACCATTATCGTTCGTACTATCACCGTGGCTTTCCAGCACGCGGCGGATAAGGCGGCCGAAAACGGCAACCTCACGGCGCTCTCCTGGATCCACGTCTCGTCCCTGTTCCTGCAGGCGATGCGTATCGCTATTCCTGCCGTTATCGTCGCTATCTCCGTAGGCACCAGCGAAGTTCAGGGCATGCTCAACGCCATCCCTGAAGTGGTCACCAGCGGTCTGAACATCGCCGGTGGTATGATCGTGGTGGTTGGTTATGCGATGGTCATCAACATGATGCGCGCAGGCTACCTGATGCCATTCTTCTACCTGGGCTTCGTAACCGCGGCGTTCACCAACTTCAACCTGGTTGCTCTCGGTGTGATTGGTGCGGTAATGGCAATTCTCTACATCCAGCTCAGCCCGAAATATAACCGCGTTGCGGGTGCCCCAGCGCAGGCTGCTGGTAATAACGATCTCGATAACGAACTGGACTAACAGGTGAGCGAAATGGTTGATATGACTAAAACTACCCCTGAGAAGAAACTCACTCCGGGTGATATTCGTGGCGTGTTCATCCGTTCTAACCTGTTTCAGGGTTCATGGAACTTCGAACGTATGCAGGCCCTGGGCTTCTGCTTCTCCATGGTACCGGCGATCAAACGCCTCTACCCGGAGAACAACGAAGCACGTCGCCAGGCGATTAAGCGTCACCTGGAATTCTTTAACACCCATCCTTACGTAGCGGCACCGGTACTGGGCGTTACCCTGGCGATGGAAGAGCAGCGTGCAAACGGCGCAGAGATCGACGATGGTGCCATCAACGGTATTAAAGTCGGTCTGATGGGTCCGCTGGCAGGCGTAGGTGACCCGATCTTCTGGGGTACCGTTCGTCCGGTCTTTGCAGCGCTGGGCGCGGGTATCGCGATGAGCGGCAGCCTGCTCGGTCCACTGCTGTTTTTCATCCTGTTCAATGCGGTGCGTCTGCTGACCCGTTACTACGGCGTGGCGTACGGTTACCGTAAAGGGGTGGATATCGTTAAAGATATGGGCGGCGGCTTCCTGCAAAAACTGACAGAGGGGGCGTCAATCCTCGGCCTGTTTGTGATGGGGGCGCTGGTTAACAAGTGGACGCACGTGAACATCCCGCTGGTGGTTTCAACCATCACCGGACAGGATGGGCAAACCCGTGTGACCACCGTGCAGACCATCCTTGACCAGCTGATGCCTGGCCTGGTGCCGCTGCTGTTGACCTTCGCCTGTATGTGGCTGCTGCGTAAGAAAGTGAACCCGCTGTGGATCATCGTTGGCTTCTTCGTCATCGGTATCGCGGGCTACGCTGTCGGTCTGTTGGGCCTGTAAAGCTTTATGTTATACGCCGGGGGCTTGCCCCCGGTTTTTTTATCTGGAGGATGAATGACTGTCACGGACACCGTACTGGTTTTGTTTATTGTTGCCCTTCTGGCTTACGCGATCTATGACGAGTTCATTATGCCTCGCCGCCACGGCGAGACGCTGCTGACCCTTCCCCTCTTACGCCGTGGACGCATTGATGCGTTTATCTTCGCCGGTCTGGTGGTCATCCTGATTTACAATAACGTGACCAGCCATGGTGCAATATTAACCACATGGTTATTATGTGCGCTGGCATTAATGGCGATTTACCTGTTCTGGATCCGTTCGCCAAAACTCATTTTTAAAAAACACGGGTTCTTCTTTGCCAATGTCTGGATAGAATATAACCGCATTAAAGAGATGAATTTATCTGAAGACGGGGTGCTGGTGATGCAATTAGAACAGCGCCGCCTGCTCATTCGGGTCAAAAATATAGATGACCTGGAAAAGATATACAAATTACTCATTAAAACTCAATAAGTTATATTTATAGCATCGGCTATATTCCGTGTTAACGTTGCTCACGAAATATAGCCATAGCTATATTCCATTCTTTTTATCCTTCCTATTTTTTAACGCTATTTTTACGAATAAACCTAAATGAAAATCGTTATCAACAAGATAATAAAATAATACCCCCGCTGTTGTTGTTTTATATTCTCAAAATATGTTAAGGTTGCGCCCGTCGTTGGGGAGTAGCTAATTTCCTGTACTCAGGAAATGTACGTGTCAACATACTCGTTGAAAAACGTGGCGCGTACGGTTCGTTTTCTGCACATCATTGTGCGACGGTCAGGCGAGACCATAGATACATCAACTGCTGTTTACTGGGGGCAGTGATGTGTCATATGGATATCTCCCGGTCTGGACGCTTGTATGAACATCTCCGCCACCATTCTTCTCGCTTTCGGCATGTCCATGGATGCTTTTGCTGCTTCCATCGGAAAAGGTGCCACACTCCATAAACCAAAATTTTCTGAAGCGCTGCGCACAGGTCTGATTTTCGGTGCTATCGAAACCCTGACGCCGCTTATCGGCTGGGGCCTGGGTATGCTGGCCAGCCAGTTTGTACTGGAGTGGAACCACTGGATTGCGTTTGTGCTGCTGGTGTTTCTCGGCGGAAGAATGGTGATTGAAGGATTCCGTGGCAACAGCGATGAAGATGAAGAGCCTCAGCACCGCCACGGTTTCTGGCTGCTGGTCACCACCGCAATTGCCACCAGCCTTGACGCGATGGCCGTCGGTGTTGGTCTGGCCTTCCTGCAGGTGAATATCATTGCCACCGCGCTGGCCATTGGTTGCGCCACACTGATTATGTCCACCCTGGGCATGATGGTTGGCCGTTTTATCGGCCCGCTGCTGGGTAAGCGAGCCGAGATCCTGGGCGGGATCGTGTTAATCGGTATTGGTGCCCAGATACTCTGGGCACACTTCGCGGGTTAACCTTCGCGCTGCCAGCAGTGGATGCTGAAATCCGTCTGGCAGCGAAACGTGGCCTGTGCAGCCAGCGTCACCCGGACAGCAGGTTTTGCACGCCAGGCAAACGGCGTCATTTGCAGTAACGCCACGGCTTCATCCCCTTTCAGATCCATCTCATACGCTACGGTTTCTTCCTGCCTGAGCACAAAACCAGCCAGTTGTTCTGAATGGGGAGCATGCAGGCGAACCTCGTCATAAATCAGCCCTTTCAGCTCCATCAAATGACGTGGTCCAGGCGTGACGGTTATCACCCACCCGCCGGGTTTTACCACCCGGGCCAGCTCTTCTGCCTTACAGGGAGCATAAATACGCACAACGGCATCCATGCTGGCATCTTCAAACGGCAGCCGGTGGCTTGAGGCCACGCAGAACATCACCCCCGCGTAGCGTTTTGCCGCTGCGCGAATCGCCGCTTTCGACACGTCCAGACCCGTCGTCTGCGCGCCCTTCCCGGCGGCAATCTCGGCAAACCTTGCGGTGTAATATCCTTCACCACAGCCGATATCCAGCAGATCGGAGGCACTCTGCGTCAGGGTGTGGTCCAGCAGCTGCGCGACACTCTCCCTTAGCGGCTTGTAATGTCCGGCATCCAGAAATGCACGTCGCGCCTGCATCATCTCTGCGCTGTCGCCCGGATCGCGGGAGCGTTTATGCTGCACCGGCAGAAGATTCACATACCCCTCTTTCGCCATATCAAACTGATGTCCCTGCGGACACGCATAACTTTTCTCAGAACGCGTCAGGCGCGCGTGACAAAGGGGGCAACTGAAGGGCATGACAACTCCGGGGCATAAATCAAAGGGCGAAGTGTACCGCTATTCGCCCCGTTATAAAACGCTAGGGTTAACGCATGACGATAAGGTGGCCGGAATCAGCCGGCAAGCCATCCGGTTTCACGTTCTCCAGGCGCAGCACATTCCCCATGATCTCACTGAAAACGGGCGCTGAAACGGCACCACCATAATAGGCACCGTTCTGCGGATCGTTTATGACTACCACCAGCGCAAAACGTGGGTCGCTGGCAGGCGCAACGCCTGCGGTATAGGCGACATACTTATCGACGTACTTGCCACTGTCATCAATCTTTTTCGCCGTACCGGTTTTGACCGCCACCCGGTAATCCCGTACGGCGGCCTTCACTCCTCCACCGCCCGGAAGCGCCACGCTTTCCATCATGTGTTCCACTTCATGGGCAATCTCTTCTGGCATGACTCTGTGGCCTATCACCGGCGGATCGATACGGGTGATCGAGAGCGGACGCTCAAGCCCATACCCGCCAATGGTGGCGTAGACATGGGCCAGCTGAAGGGGCGTCACCATCAGGCCGTAGCCGAAGGCAAAGGTTGCCCTGTCGAGTTGACTCCAGAATTTACGCTGCGGCAGTAATCCTGAGCTTTCGCCCGTTAAGCCCAGCCCGGTATTGGTGCCAAAGCCAAAGTTCCGGTAGGTATCGATAAGATGCTGGATGGGCATCGCCAGAGAGAGACGGGAAACACCGGTGTCGCTCGATTTTTGCAGGATCCCGGTCATCGTCAGTTCCGGATAGTAACCCACATCACGGATACGGTGACCGTCAAGAGTATACGGATGGGTATCAATGACGCTGTCCGGTTGCACCAGCCCCTGCTGCAATGCCGTCATCAGAACCAGCGGCTTAACGGTGGAGCCGGGTTCGAAGGTATCGCTAATGGCACGATTACGAAAATCGTTTAACGTTGCACCTTCACGGTTGTTCGGGTTGAAATCGGGATAGCTCGCCATGGCGAGTATTTCCCCTGTGGGGATATTGATCAGGACCGATGCACCCGACTCGGCTTTATTCCAGGCAACCGCATTATCAAGCGCGTCCTCGGTGATGGTTTGCAGCCGCTCGTCAATGCTCAACTGGATATTATGCGCAGGAACGGGCGCCACTTCGGTCAGGTTTTCCACCACGCGTCCATAGCGGTCCTCCCTCACCTGTCGGACCCCAGCCTTCCCCATCAGCTGCGCGTTGAAGCTCTTCTCTACGCCTTCAATCCCCTGGCCATCAATATTGGTAAAACCGATAAGGTTTGCGGCCACATGGCCTGCCGGATAAAAACGCCGGGACTCATCGCGCAGGTTGATGCCCGGCAAATTGAGTTTATCGATCCACTGCGCCTGAGCAGGATCCACCTGACGGGCAAGGTAAATGAAGCGCCCCTGCGGATTACTGTTAATGCGCGATGCCAGCGTGCTGAGGGAGAGATGCAGCGCGCTGGCCAGCGCCTGCCAGCGGTCATCAAACCCAACCCCACCTTTTGCCAGCACCGTTTTGGGATCGGCCCAGACGGCCCTGACGGGCACACTCACCGCCAGCGGACGGCCTTCACGATCCATGATCATGCCACGCGGTGCATCAATCGCCACCTCACGCAGCGATCGCATATCTTCCTGTTTTACCAGATTGTCAGGTTTAATAATCTGCAGCCAGGCAACGCGTCCCAGTAAAAATGCCAGGCTGCAAAAAATAGCAAAACAGAGCAGAGCAAAACGTGCCGGGGTGAAACTGCCGGCACTCGGTATCATTTTCTTCTTCACCTGAACCCCAGGGGCTGTTGAACAACGCCCTGATTTAACGGGAAAAGCCGCTGTGGAGGGGGGAAAACAGTGCTAATAATCTCGTAGCTTTGCAACAAGTTACTAACAGAGACAGGGATGGTAATATTTTGAAAGATAAGGCATATAAAAAAGCCCCGCGTTTGCGAGGCTTTATGTCTGAGATTGAAGTGCTACGCGCTTCAGTCAGCAGCGGTTCGATCAGATAGCAGTTACGTTAACTGCAGCTGGGCCTTTCTGGCCGTCCTGAATTTCGAACTCAACGTTCTGGCCTTCAGCCAGAGTTTTGAAGCCGTTACCCTGGATTGCAGAGAAGTGTACGAACACATCTTTGCTGCCGTCAGCAGGAGTAATGAAACCAAAACCTTTAGACTCGTTGAACCACTTAACTTGACCTTTAATCTTTGCCATTTGCAAAATTCCTTAGAGTGTTTTCTTAGCCCGCAGGCATTGACTGAGATAAAACTGAGACATTACTGCTTGAGGCACTAATATAAGGTTCGGCAGAGAAGCGGTATTCAACGACAACGTGTTTACTCAGGACTTCTTTACTGAAAATGCCACACATAAACAGAACTGTACCTCGTTTGACCCAAAACGTGTTATCACACACTATGTTTAATATGGCAAGCCATTTTTAAACATGTCTCGATCCGCCGCACAAATTCGAACACAGCCTGTAAGGATTTGCACATTTATGCTTACCGCATACAAACCAGTCCTCGTCCTTATACAGACTCAACGTCGCTTTCACACCCGCTGTAATCAAAGACTTTTTTAACATAGCTCAATCATTACAATGCGTCCAGCAACCCACGAAAGAAAGCCGGAAACAGTGATTGATTTAGAACATTTTGTGAAAAGTTATGCTCAAATCATTGTAACGCAACTGTATTGTTACAAAGAAAATACACAGCTAATAAGCCCGGCCAAACTGTGTTAAAAATCACCAGATAATAAAAATGTTATGCACCAAAATAATGAAATTTTTATGACTCTGCCTCAAAAGAAGGCAAGCAAAACGTTTCGATAAAAATAAAACATTAGACAGTGGCTTCAATAGTAGAATATATGCAACAAATCATCGCTTCGCTTACAAGGATAAATATTCACCAATTTTCAGTATCCTGAAGGAATTATTAACCGGTGCTAAATTAACAAGCGCGTCAGTTAACTCTCTGACAGGTTCATCCAGTGATTCATCCGCCAGTTCAAACACGCCCCAGTGAATGGGAAAAGCTAAGGGACTTCCCAGCTGCTGCCACAATGCGACGGCAGATTGCGGATCCATATGGTGTACCGCCATGAACCATCTTGGTGCATAGGCGCCAATTGGCAACGCGGCGGCGTCGATTTTGCCCAATCGTTCCGGGATCAAAAGCAGCTCCGGAGAGTAGCCCGTATCGCCGCTAAACCAGAAACGGCGGTGTCGCCCCTCAAAGACCCAGCCACACCACAGAGAGCGATTGCGGTTCCAGAATGTTCGCATGCTCCAGTGCTGTGCCGGAACGGCGGTCAGGGTTATCCCCTGCCAAGTGATACTCTGCCACCAGTCGAGTTCAACGATGCGCCTTGCTCCCCGGCGGCGAAACCACTGTGCAAGTCCTAACGGCACGAAGAAACTGACGTCGGGAAAGCGCTTCAGGATACGGCGAATGGTCGCGTCATCAAGGTGATCGTAATGATTGTGAGAGATAACCACTGCATCAAGCTGCGTGAGTTGTTCCACAGAGAGAGCGGGAGGCGTTCTGCGCAGGGGCCCCAGGAACGGTACGGGAGAGGCGCGTCGGGAAAACACCGGGTCGGTGAGAAGAGTATTGCCGTCCATTTGCAGCAGCATACTCGCATGCCCCAGCCACCATACCCCATCTTCATGAGGTTGATTAAGCGACACGGGCTGCCACCACTGGCGGATAAAGTCGTCATAACCGAGCGCAGGAGGTTTGGGCAAACCGGCTTCTTTACGCGCTTTACGCCAGCGCTCAAGGTCGCCGGGCTGATGCCCAACGGGACAGGTATTCTGAAAACCGTTCGGCGTGTGATGCTTCAGGGAGGCGTCATACCAGGGATTTTTCCAGACCACAACCACCTCCCAGGTCAGAAAGATTAACGCTCTGCCACCAGACGGATAAAGTCGTCTTTGTCGTCGCTCTCTTCCGCAGCCGCCTCTTTCGCCGTTTCTTTCTCTTCCGGTTCGTTAGCCTCACACAGACGGCGTAACAGCGCATTCTGACGCTTTTGCTGATCGAGCAGCGCTTCCAGCAGTTCGATCTGCTCGTTCGTCCGGGAGCTCGCACGGTTCACGAAAAACCAGATGACAAGTCCCACCAGCAAAACAACGACAGAAACCATCAAGGATGCCATATTCAGCAGCCCTGAATTCAGTAACTCACCCATTTCACCACCTCAATAAAAACACGCATTTTACCACTGGCGCGAAGGAAGGAAATCACCTTAAGAAAAAATGCCTGTTACCACGGAATAAACTTATTGATTGCGCAAACGCCGCTAAAAAACTGTACATCCTGATCGCACATCACATTGATCGTCTGCGTCCACAACACCACGCATGCAATCAGCACGATAACCAGAATTACCCAGCGTATTTTTTTCACTCCACACTCCGTCTTAACACCTGTTGCATACAGGTTATCACGGTTATCTTAAACAAGGACTAACTGTAACGCCTGTAAGCCCTTTTCAGAATCATGCACTTGTTTCATAGAGTAAACCGTTTAGTCTTGAGGCATGACAACAAAGATAAAGAGGCAATGATGCATTTAATCATTCGAACAATTATTGCACTGGCCGTAGTATGGATTGGCCTTTTATTAACCGGATATGGCGTGCTTGTGGGGAGCACCGAAAACGCAGCTGGATTAGGTATCCAGTGTAAATACCTGACCGCCCAGGGAATGAGCACCGCCCAGTACCTGCATTCTGATAGCGGGATCATCGGTTTAACCAACTGCCCGGTTCTGCGTAAAACTTCTGTCGTCATTGATAACGGTTAATTACCCTTTTTTACGACCGATAAAAAACGCCGCAATGTCTGCGGCGTTTTTTTATTCTGAGAGGGGGTTAAAACGGATACGCGTTATAGCCCATCTGCTCAGAAATCTTACGCGCGGCGGTATGAAGAATAGCAACATACTCATGCAGACGTTCTTCTGAGAAGCGCAGCGTCGGGAAGGAGATACTCAGACCCGCAATCACCACACCAAAGCGGTCAAATACCGGCACACCAATGCAGCGCAGCCCTTCTTCCTGCTCTTCGTTATCTTCGCCATAGCCCTGCTCACGTACCTTATCAAGCACCGTCAGCAGTTCGTCCGTGCTGGTGATGGTACGCTGGGTACTGCGTTTGTACTCCACCCCATCCAGAATCTGCTTCACTTCTTCACGGTCGCGCCAGGCCAGCAGAACTTTGCCGATAGCCGTGCTGTATAACGGATTGCGACGCCCGATGCGAGAGTACATGCGCAGGTTATACATAGAGTCAATTTTATGGATGTAAACAATGCTGTCTTCATCCAGAGCACCCAGGTGAATGGTTTCTTTGGTCAGACGAGAGAGCTCACGCATCTGGATATCTGCACTACGCACCAGGTCAACGTTTTGCAGCGCACGGGCACCTAATTCGAACAGTTTCAGCGTCAGAGAATATTTTTCAGACTCGCCTTCCTGCGCGACATACCCCAGTGACTTCATGGTTTGCAAAAAGCGATAAACGGTGCTTTTCGACATCATCACACGCTGCGACAATTCTGTAATACCAATTTCACGCTCTTCTCCGAGCGCCTGCAGGATGCCAAACACCTTCAGCACGGAAGAAACAGAATCGGGTTGTTTATCCAAATCTGCAATTGCCATTCATCACCTCATAGAGAGTGTTTTATAAAAATCAGAACCGGTTTTTATTATAAATTCCCGTCATGCCTGCTGCAATCAATCCGCGTTTACTTCGTTACAAATCTGCGACATAAAGCGGTTGTAACAGTGCTAAAATAGTTACCCTGAGAATAATTTCACACTGAGCTATTCATCCCACATGGAAAAAAAACTGTCCGATGGCCTGCCTTTACCCCAGCGGTATGGCGCTATCGCTACGATTATCATCGGTATTTCAATGGCCGTACTCGACGGCGCGATTGCCAATGTTGCCCTGCCCACCATTGCCAGCGATCTGCATGCCTCACCCGCCAGCTCAATCTGGATTGTTAACGCTTATCAGATAGCGATCGTGATTTCACTGCTCTCGTTCTCGTTTCTGGGCGATATGTTTGGCTACCGGCGGGTATATCAGTGCGGTCTGGCTGTGTTTACCTTAACCTCCCTGTTCTGCGCCCTCTCTGATTCGCTGCATATGCTGACGCTGGCCCGCATTGCGCAGGGTTTTGGCGGCGCGGCGTTGATGAGCGTGAATACCGCGTTGATTCGCTTAATTTATCCTCAGCGCCATTTGGGGCGCGGAATGGGAATAAACTCCTTTATTGTGGCGGTATCCTCGGCCGCCGGGCCCACCATTGCGGCGGCTATACTGTCTGTCGCCTCATGGCAATGGTTGTTCGCCATCAATGTGCCGCTGGGTATGGTGGCCATTTTCTTTGCCCTGCGCTATCTGCCGGGGAACGGCCCCAAAAGCACCATGCCTCGTTTTGATATCGCCAGTGCGGTGATGAATGCGCTGACCTTTGGCCTGTTGATTACGGCCCTGAGCGGCTTTGCGCAGGGTCAATCACTCCTGCTGACCGTCGCTGAGGTTGCTGCTCTGCTGATCATTGGCTACTTCTTTGTTCGCCGTCAGCTCGCTTTGCCTGTGCCGTTACTGCCGGTGGATCTGCTGCGTATTCCGCTTTTTTCGCTCTCAATATGCACCTCCATCTGTTCGTTCTGCGCCCAGATGCTCGCCCTCGTCTCTCTGCCCTTTTTCCTGCAGAGCGTAATAGGACGTTCGGAAGTAGAGACCGGACTGCTGCTCACCCCATGGCCGCTGGCGACGATGGTGATGGCACCGCTGGCAGGTTATCTCATAGAGCGCGTGCATGCCGGATTACTGGGCGCGCTGGGGCTGGCGGTCATGGCGGTGGGTCTGTTTGCGCTGGCGCTGCTTCCCTCGCAACCTACGGATCTGGATATTATCTGGCGCATGATCCTCTGCGGTGCCGGTTTTGGCCTGTTCCAGTCGCCGAACAACCACACCATTATCACCTCCGCACCGCGCCATCGCAGTGGAGGAGCCAGTGGCATGTTGGGTACCGCGCGCCTGCTGGGGCAAAGCACCGGTGCGGCACTGGTCGCCCTGATGTTCAACCTTGCCGGGCAGAATGGTAATCACCTTGCGCTCCTCACCGCAGGCGCCCTTGCTACCCTTGCCGCGATCGTCAGCGGCCTGCGCGTCACGCAGCCCAGCGTACAGGCATAAAAAAAGCCGGGCGGAGTTTCCTCCGCCCGGCTCAGACTGCATCTTCAGCGTTACTTCAGGTATTCCCCACTGCGCAGCGCTTCAATACGTTTATCCAGCGGCGGGTGAGACATAAACAGCTCGCTCAACGATTTTGATTTACCGTTAATGCAGAATGCCATCATGCTGTTTGCTTCCTGCGGCTCGTAGCTGGTTTTCAGACGCTGCAGGGCAGCAATCATCTTCTCACGACCAACCAGTTTCGCAGAGCCGGCATCCGCATGGAATTCACGGTGACGGGAGAACCACATGGTGATGATGCTGGCCAGAATGCCGAACACCAGTTCCAGAACCATTGATACCGCGAAGTAGATCAGCGGGTTACCGTTGCTCTCTTCACCTTCATCGCGGTTTCCACCCATAAAGCCAGCGGCAATCTGCGCCAGAATACGGGAAATAAAGATCACAAAGGTGTTCACCACGCCCTGAATCAGCGTCATGGTTACCATGTCACCGTTCGCAATATGGCTGATTTCGTGCGCGATAACCGCTTCGGCTTCGTCACGGCTCATGTTCTGCAGCAGCCCGGTACTTACGGCAACCAGCGACGCATCGCGACGGGCACCCGTAGCAAAGGCATTGATGTCCGGCGCATGGTAAATGGCAACCTGTGGCATGGCGATCCCCGCCTGCTTAGCTTGCTGCGCCACCGTATTCATCAGCCACTGCTCCATATCGTTGCGCGGCTGTTCAATGACCTCACCACCTACCGATTTCAGCGCCATCCACTTCGACATCAGAAGTGAAATAAAAGAGCCACCAAAACCAAACAGCAGCGCCATAATCAACAGACCCTGAACGCTACTCGACTGAATTCCTGTCAGGCTTAGCACCAGCCCGAATACCACCATTACCGCCAGGTTGGTGAGCAGGAAGAGCGCGATTCGCATCATAATTTTCTTTTAACCTCAGTTTAACAAAACGCACTATGCGATTACCCACATCGTATGGGTATTGTGGCTATTTTCAAGCATACGAAGGGCGTAAGTCACCAGAAAGACACAACTTTACACAATTGGAAATCTGCCTGACGGAAGGATGCAGAACAAAAAGAAACAGGCACAATTTCTTGTGCCTGTTGGGGATTATTTTGCCGGAGCGGGTTGCTTGGCGGGCCTGGCTTTTTCGAGTTTCGCCAGGTCAAGAGCGATATGTACCGTCTCGTCCAGGTACGGATCCGGCTCCTGGTAATCTTTTGGCAGATCGTCCAGTTTCTTGAGCAACGGTTTACCTTCACGTTTGAAGCGATCGTTGATACGCGCCAGACGCGTTGCGTCATCCTCATTGTTCTCTTTCTCACGCTGAGCGTAGTTCAGAGAAACAATATTCCGTTTTTCTTTCAGGGCATTAAAGCGGGCAATGTCCTTCATGATGTACTGGAATTCAGGATCTTTCGCGATGCGTTCGTTGTGGTCTTTCAGTAGCTCCGGACCAAACTGGGTCATATCACCGGCTTTCACGTAAGTCGCGGCATTGATGCTATCCCACGGCAACGCGTTATCTTCAAACTTCTCACCGGTTTCCGTCTCTTCCGTGCCTGTCGGCATCATGATGTCTGGCGTCACGCCCTTACGCTGCGTACTGCCGCCGTTCACACGATAGAATTTCTGAATGGTGTACTGAACAGACCCCAGCGCAGGCCATTCCGGACGCAGCATCTGATCATAAATACGATTCAGAGAACGATACTGCTGGACGGTACCTTTACCGAACGTCGGCTCACCCACGATCAGCGCGCGGCCATAGTCCTGCATTGCAGCGGCAAAGATTTCTGACGCTGACGCACTGAAGCGATCGACCAGCACCACCAGCGGGCCTTTGTAGTAAACCACGCCATCATTGTCGGCATCTTCACGCACTTTACCGTTGTTATCGCGCACCTGCACGACCGGACCAGACGGGATAAACAGGCCAGACAGAGAAACGGCTTCTGTCAGTGCACCACCGCCGTTGCTGCGCAGATCGATGATCACGCTGCTGACGTTCTGCTTCTCAAGCTTCTGCAGCTGCACTTTTACGTCATCGGTCAGCCCTACGTAGAAGCCAGGGATATCAAGTACACCCACCTTCTCTTTACCGACGGTTTTCACCGACATTTTCACCGCGCGGTCTTCAAGACGAATACGCTCGCGGGTCAGGGTAACGATACGGGTTTTGGTCCCTTTCCCGGCAGGCAAAATTTCAAGACGAACCTTGCTGCCTTTCGGACCTTTGATCAGCGCAACCACATCGTCCAGACGCCAGCCGATAACATCAACCATGTTCTGCCCGGTTTGGCCTACACCGACAATGCGATCGCCTACGCTTATCGCTTTGCTTTTTGATGCCGGGCCACCCGCAACCATGGAGTTGATCACCGTGTAATCGTCGTCCATCTGCAGCACCGCGCCGATACCTTCCAGAGACAGGCTCATTTCGGTATTGAACTGTTCGGTGTTACGCGGGGAGAGATAGTTCGTATGCGGGTCGATTTCGTGGGCAAAGGCAGTCATTGCCAGCGAGAAAACATCTTCGCTGTTGGTTTGTGCCAGACGACGAATGGCAAACTTGTAACGGCGCGTCAGCGTGTCACGGATCTCTTTCTCATCTTTGCCAGTGAGCTTGAGGCTCAGTTCGTCGTACTTCACTTTGCTGTCCCACAGGGCGTTCAGCTCGGCTTCGTCTTTCGGCCAGGGCGCTTTACTGCGGTCCAGATTAAAGGTGTCGTTGCCGGTGAAGTCCATCGGACGTTCCAGCACTTTCAGCGCATATTGATAACGTTCAAAGCGGCGCTTTTGTGCCAGGTTATACAGATCGTAGAACAGATCCAGCTTGCCGGAACGCAGCTCATCACCGACGTCGGATTTACGTTTGGCGAACTGCTCGACATCGCTGGCGAGCAGTACGTTATGGCTGTAATCCAGCAAGTTCAGATAGCGGTCGAAGATTTTGGCCGAAAAGGCCTGATCGAGATCGAACTGACGATAGTGCGAACGGGTGAAGCGTGACGTCACACGCTCGCTCACCGTCGCGTGCTGCGTCTCTTCCTTGAGAACCGGAATTTGATCAACACGCGTAATATCGTCCACTGCGAAAGCATGGCCTGTTATGGCAAACAGGCCCGCCAGCGCGGTGAGCTTAAAAAAAGTGTTCATGCCAGGCTTGGCCTCCGTTTCAGAACAACAAGTGTTCTGCGCGTACAATCATTGACATACCAGAAGTCAGCTGTACACGAACGCCATCTTTGGTGATTTCCATAACGGTGGCGTCCATTGCATTGTTACCCGCTTTTACCTTCAGTGCCTGACCGACGCTCAGGGCGTTGATGTCTGAAACCGGAGTGTGGCGCTGCTCTTCACGAGGCGCGCGCGGGGCTTTAGCTGCTGGTTTGTCAGCACGCGGTTTGCGATCGTTATTTTCATTGCGACGCGGTGCAGGACGCGGTTTACGCTCACGACGAGGCGCTTCTTCCTGGCCGTTTGCCGCAGCGGCTTCACGTTTTTTCGCCTGCTGTTCTGCACGTTGTGCCTGAACGCGTGCTTTGGCTTCTTCAAGCTGCTTACGCGCATGCTCGACGTGCTGCTCGTCCAGCTCACCACAGGGGTTGCCGTCAAGATCCACGCGAGTCGCGCCCGGTTTGATACCGTACAGGTAACGCCAGCTCGAAGTATAAAGACGTAAGGCGGAACGCAGCTGAGTTTTGCTGAGGTTCATTTCCCCCTCAACGCGTGCTACCAGATCCTGAAAAATACCGACTTTCAGGGGACGAGCTTCGCCTTCAGCGCTGAAGCACTGTGGGAAACGCTCGGCCAGAAATGCGATAACTTCTTTACTGCTATTCAACTTAGGTTGATTTTCCATGAAATTTCCTGATTACAACGGACGTTGCCAACAAGCGCAGGCATGAACAGGCGTCATTATAATGACGCTATCAGTAAATGCTACGTTATCCGTTGATTATCCTGCGACGCTCGCAAAGAATTTTTGATAATCGGTTGCTGCAAGAACGTTTTCCAGATTCGCCACCAGCTCGCGCAGCCCCTGTTCGTCCTCGATTGTAAAGCGACTGAAGACCGTACTGTCGATGTCCAGAACGCCAATAATCTGATTTTTTACCACCAGCGGCAGCACGATTTCAGAATTACTGGCGGCATCACAGGCAATATGCCCGTCAAACGCATGCACATCTTCCACACGCTGTATCTGATTCTCGGCCACTGCCGTGCCGCAGACACCCCGGCCGACCGGAATGCGCACGCAGGCCAGTTTGCCCTGAAACGGCCCCAGCACCAGCGTTTCACCTTCCAGAAGATAAAAACCGGCCCAGTTCACGTCAGAGAGACGTTCAAACAGCAATGCGCTAGTATTTGCCAGAGTGGCTAAGAAGCTGGTCTCACCCGCCATCAATGCCTTAAAATCGCGGTTCAGATCCGCGTAGAATTCTGTTTTGTTCATTCTTCAATCACTTAGTTGTCTTACAAAATTACCGCATAGCCTATTAAAATAAGCATTAAATGCGCTCATGCTCAAGATGAATCCATTCATGAGTTATTATAACTTTCAACAATACCTATTTGTGCGCAACTGATGGCCTTAAAAACAACCAAAATCACGCCGACAAAAAAGATAACTGTCCATATGGTAAGCGCAGCTTTGCCTCGTGCACATTATCAGCGTTGCCCCCAGTGCGATACGCTTTTTATGTTGCCGAAGATGAAATCGCACCAAAGCGCCTTTTGTCCCCGCTGCGACGCCAAAATTCGTGATGGCCGCGACTGGTCATTAACCCGTCTCGCCGCCATGGCGGTCACCATGCTGCTGTTGATGCCCTTTGCCTGGAGCGAGCCGCTGCTGAAGCTCTACCTGCTCGGCGTGCGCATTGATGCCAACGTGCTGCAGGGGATCTGGCAGATGACGCGCCAGGGCGATCCGGTGACCGCAGCCATGGTGCTTTTCTGCACCGTTGGTGCACCGCTGGTGCTGGTCGCCGCCATTGCGTATCTCTGGTTCGGTAATATTCTCGGCATGAACCTGCGCCCGGTGTTGCTGATGCTCGATAAACTCAAAGAGTGGGTGATGCTGGATATCTATCTGGTGGGCGTTGGCGTGGCCTCCATAAAAGTGCAGGACTACGCGTTTCTGCAACCGGGCGTCGGCCTCTTTGCTTTTATCTGTCTGGTATTGCTCAGTATCCTGACGCTGATCCATCTCAACGTTGAGCAGCTCTGGGAGCGATTTTACCCGCAGCGCCCCGCCACGCGCCCGGACGAGAATCTCCGGGTCTGTCTGGGCTGCCACTACACCGGGCTGCCCGATGCGCGCGGCCGCTGCCCACGCTGCCATATTCCCTTGCGACTGCGGCGCAACAACAGCCTGCAAAAATGCTGGGCCGCCCTCATTGCCTCGTTGATATTCCTGCTTCCTGCCAACATGTTGCCGATATCCATTATTTACGTGAATGGCGGGCGGCAGGAGGATACCATCCTCTCGGGCATTATCTCCCTTGCGCACAGTAATATTGGCGTGGCGGCGATTGTGTTTATCGCCAGTATTCTGGTGCCGTTTACCAAAGTGGTGGTGATGTTTACCCTGCTCATCAGCATTCACTTTAAATGTGAGCAAGGCTTACGTACCCGTATCCTGCTCCTGCGCTTCGTTACCTGGATTGGCCGCTGGTCGATGTTGGATCTGTTCGTGATTTCGTTGATGATGTCGCTGATTAACCGCGACCAGCTACTTGCTTTTACAATGGGACCCGCAGCTTTTTATTTCGGCTCTGCGGTGATATTGACTATTCTTGCTGTGGAATGGCTGGATAGCCGCTTACTTTGGGATGCACATGAGTCAGGAAACCCCCGCTTCGCCGACTGAAGCGAGAATTAAAACAAAACGCCGCATTTCGCCATTCTGGTTGCTGCCTGTCATCGCCCTGATGATTGCAGGCTGGCTTATCTGGACGAGCTATGAAGATCGCGGAAGTACCATCACCATTGATTTCCAGTCTGCCGACGGCATTGTGGCCGGACGTACCCCGGTGCGTTTCCAGGGGGTGGAAGTCGGTACCGTCCAGGATATCTCCCTTGGAAAAGGGCTGAATAAGATTCAGGTGCGGGCCAGCATCAAATCCGATATGCAGGACGCGCTGCGCAGCGAAACACAGTTCTGGCTGGTCACGCCAAAGGCCTCTCTGGCCGGGGTGTCCGGTCTTGATGCGCTGGTTGGCGGGAACTATATCGGCATGATGCCGGGTAAAGGTGAGCCACAGGATCACTTTGTGGCGCTTGATACGCAGCCCAAATATCGTCTCAATAACGGGGATCTGATGATCCACCTTCAGGCGCCGGACTTAGGGTCACTCAACAGCGGCTCGCTGGTGTACTTCCGTAAAATCCCGGTGGGCCGGGTGTACGATTACGCCATCAACCCCAACAAGCAGGGGGTGACTATCGATGTGTTAATCGAGCGTCGCTTTACCAATCTGGTGAAAAAAGGCAGCCGTTTCTGGAACGTTTCCGGCGTGGATGCTGACCTAAGCCTCAGCGGTGCGAAAGTGAAGCTTGAAAGTCTGGCCGCGCTGGTCAATGGTGCCATTGCCTTTGACTCCCCGGAAAATTCCAGCCCTGCCGCCGCAGATGACACGTTCGGCCTGTATGCCGACCTGGCGCACAGCCAGCGTGGCGTGATCGTCAAACTTGCCCTGCCCGATGCCAAAGGGTTAAAAGCCGGTTCTACGCCGCTGATGTATCAGGGGCTGGAGGTCGGTCAGCTCACCAAAATGACGCTCAATCCGGGCGGTTCCGTAACCGGGGAGATGACGGTTGACCCAAGCGTGGTAGATCTTCTGCGCGAGAAAACGCGTATCGAAATGCGCAGCCCGAAACTGTCCCTGAGTGATGCCAGCATCAGCAGCCTCCTGACAGGCAGTACCTTCGAGTTGATCCCCGGCGAAGGCCAGCCCAGCAACACCTTTGTGGTTGCCCCGGCGGATAAAGCCCTGCTGCAAAAACCCGGCGTGGTGACCATTACGCTGAACGCGCCGGAAAGTTACGGTATCGAAGCCGGTCAGCCGCTGATCTTACACGGTGTACAGGTAGGCCAGGTGCTGGAGCGGTCGTTGTCGGAAAACGGTGTGAGCTTCTCCGCTGCAATCGATCCGCAATACAGCAACCTGGTGCATGGCGACAGCAAATTTGTAGTTAACAGCCGCGTAGACGTGAAGGTCGGGCTGGACGGCGTTGAATTCCTCGGAGCCAGTGCGAGCGAGTGGGTGAACGGTGGGATCCGCATCCTGCCGGGCAGCAAAGGTCCCGTTCGCGACAGCTATCCGCTGTATGCCAATCTGGATAAAGCGATTGAAAACAGCATGAGCGATCTGCCGACCACCACGCTGACGTTAAGTGCGGAAACGCTGCCGGACGTTCAGGCAGGATCGGTCGTGCTGTATCGCAAGTTTGAAGTTGGGGAGGTCATCACCGTTCGCCCTCGTGCAGACGCCTTTGATATTGAACTGCACATCAAGCCAGAGTATCGCAAACTGCTTACCCCGAACAGCGTCTTCTGGGCAGAAGGTGGCGCAAAAGTTCAGCTCAACGGTAGCGGGCTGACCGTGCAGGCTTCCCCGCTCTCTCGCGCGCTGCGCGGGGCGATCAGCTTCGATAATCTGCCCGGCGCGGGCGGCAATATGCGCAAGGGTGACAAGCGTATCCTCTTCCCGTCTGAAACCGCTGCACGTGCGGTTGGCGGGCAGATTACCCTGCACGCCTTCGATGCCGGGAAGCTGGCGGAAGGAATGCCTATCCGCTATCTGGGCATCGATATCGGACAGATCCAGAAGCTGACGCTGATCACCGCCCGCAATGAAGTGCAGGCCACCGCGGTGCTTTATCCGGAATATGTGCAGACGTTTGCCCGTTCAGGCACGCGTTTCTCCGTGGTAACGCCGCAGATCTCGGCCGCGGGCGTTGAGCATCTCGACACCATCCTGCAGCCGTATATTAACGTCGAGCCTGGCCGTGGCAACGCGCGTCGTGATTTTGAACTGCAGGAAGCCACCATCACCGACTCGCGCTATCTTGATGGTCTGAGCATTGTGGTGGAGGTACCGGAAGCCGGCTCGCTTAGCATCGGCACGCCAGTCCTGTTCCGCGGTATTGAAGTGGGAACGGTGACCGGCCTGACGCTCGGCACGCTCTCCGACCGCGTGATGGTGGCGTTACGCATCAGCGATCGTTACCAGCATCTGGTACGGAATAACTCGGTGTTCTGGCTGGCCTCCGGCTATTCGCTGGACTTCGGCCTGACGGGTGGTGTGGTGAAAACCGGTACGTTCAACCAGTTTATTCGCGGCGGTATTGCTTTCGCCACGCCGCCGGGTACACCGCTGGCGCCGAAAGCACAGCCGGGCAAACACTTCCTGCTGCTCGAAAGCGAACCTAAAGAGTGGCGTGAGTGGGGAACCGCCCTGCCGCGTTAATCTTAGGGCTCCGGTGTCAACGCACCGGAGCCTTTATGTTACACTGCGCACCTGAACTTTTCCCTGTGGTGTGCCCGTGGCTCAAAACTCCGTATATCTTCCTGAACAATTCCTGGCGCAGATGCGCGAGGCGCTTCCTTCTCACCTCTCGTTAGACGATTTTATCGCCGCCTGTCAGCGACCGTTACGCCGGAGTATTCGCGTCAACACGCTGAAAATCAGCGTCGCGGATTTCCTTGCGCTGGTATCACCTTACCACTGGCAGCTCACGCCCGTTCCGTGGTGTGAAGAGGGTTTCTGGATCGAACGGGAGGACGAGGCGTCACTGCCGCTGGGCAGTACCGCCGAGCATTTGAGCGGTCTGTTTTATATTCAGGAAGCCAGCTCAATGCTGCCGGTTGCTGCGCTGTTTGCCGATGGCAACGCGCCTGAACGGGTCATGGATGTGGCTGCCGCACCCGGTTCAAAAACCACGCAGATTGCCGCCCGCATGGCTAACCGCGGGGCCATTCTCGCCAATGAGTTTTCAGCCAGCCGCGTGAAGGTGCTGCATGCCAACATCAGCCGCTGCGGCATTCAGAATGTTGCCCTGACGCATTTCGACGGACGCGTGTTTGGCGCCGCCCTGCCGGAAGCGTTTGACGCCATCCTGCTGGACGCTCCCTGCTCCGGTGAAGGCGTGGTACGCAAAGATCCCGATGCGCTAAAAAACTGGTCAGTTGAAAGCAACCTCGACATTGCCGCAACGCAGCGCGAACTGATCGACAGCGCGTTTCATGCCCTTCGTCCAGGCGGTACGCTGGTTTATTCCACCTGCACGTTAAACCGTGATGAAAACGAAGACGTCTGCCTGTGGCTGAAAGCGCAATACCCCGATGCGGTTGAGTTTCTGCCACTGAATGACTTATTTGCCTCTGCTGAAGACGCCATCACCCCGGAAGGTTTCCTCCACGTATTCCCGCAGATTTATGACTGCGAAGGTTTTTTTGTCGCCCGTCTGCGTAAAACTGCCGCCATCACACCACAGCCCGCGCCAACATTTAAGGTCGGTAATTTCCCCTTCACACCGCTGAAGAGCCGTGAAGCAGAGCAGGTCACCACCGCAGCCCGCAAAGCCGGACTGAACTGGAATGACGATCTTCACCTCTGGCAGCGTGATAAAGAGATTTGGCTTTTCCCGGCGAACATCGAACCGCTTATCGGCAAAGTTCGTTTTTCCCGAATCGGGATCCGCCTGGCGGAAGTGCATAACAAGGGCTATCGCTGGCAGCACGAGGCGGTCATTGCCCTTGCCGGCACAGCTAACACCTTCGCGTTGACGCATCAGGAAGCTGAAGAGTGGTACCGGGGGCGCGATGTGTATCCGGAAACGACCCCTTCTCAGGATGACGTCGTGGTGACGTACCAGGGATACCCGCTGGGGCTGGCAAAGAAAGTGGGTTCGCGTCTGAAAAACAGCTATCCACGCGAACTGGTGCGCGATGGTCGCCTGTTTAACGGTAACGATCGCGCCGACTAAAAAAAGCGCACTTTTTTACTGGCGATTTTGCTCTCCTTGTCTACGATCAAAAATGGATGGCTGTACTGGTCATACCAGATTTTGACAACACACCCGGAGAGCATTATGACGAAAACCAGCGTGCGAATTGGCGCTTTTGAAATCGACGACGCAGAATTGCGCGGCGAAACACAGGGCGAACGAACGTTAAGTATTCCCTGCAAATCCGACCCGGATTTGTGTATGCAACTGGATGCCTGGGATGCCGACACCAGCGTTCCGGCAATCCTTGATGGCGAACATTCCGTCCTTTACCGCGAGCATTACGATAGTAAAACCGATGCCTGGGTCATGCGTCTTGCCTGACCAGAGAGAACCCGCCCGAAGGCGGGTTATTTATTACTGCAACTGCGCCAGCGTGAAATAGCCGTCAAACACCGCGCCGGTATCAATGTAGTGCAGGTTGTCAAAATCATATCGCTTATCCAGCGGCGTATGACCAAACCAGAAGTGATCCGCCCCGCGAATTCCCTGCCCTTTTCCTGCCATAAACCCCATTAGCCGATCCCGATCCCACAGCACCCGCTCAGCGCTCACCGGCTGCTGCCAGCGATATTCCGCTGCCGGATAGTCAGCATGAGCAATAACATTCAGGCCGTTTGTGCAGGTTATCTCAATAATCAGCGGCAACTGTCGGCACGCTTCTAACAGGGTCAGCGCCTGCTGCTGTTGCGAATCATCAAGCTGCGAGAACCAGCTTCCACCATTCATCAACCAGAGCGCAAAGTCGTTATTTTCCACGCTGTCGATTGCCATTTGCTCATGGTTCCCCCGGACTGCGCGAAACCATTTTTCATTGATCAGTTGCAGGCACTTAACGCTGTCAGGGCCCCGATCAATCAAATCCCCAACGGAGATCAGCAAATCCTCATAAGGATTAAAACGGAGGCGTTTCAGTTCGTCCAAGAGCCACTGATAGCAACCGTGTATATCGCTCACAACCCAGACGTGACGCCACTTTCCACCATCGATTCGCTGATACATAAGGCCTCCCTGAATAAGTATAGCCGCATCAAAAAATGCAAATATCAGCGCCGGGCATCACAAAGCCAAACAAACGCTAAACCAAACGGAAATAAACCTTCCCACGCTATTAATCCCTTTTTATCGGGCCTTTAAAATAAGCGCTAAATAAAAGAGAGGTTTCAACGTGTCCAATACTCACCTGCATAACGATGTGCTCTATCCGCATCGTACACATATTATTTCCGACCTGGTCAACGGAAGATGCGTTCCGGGCCCCATCTGGAAAAAGCGTGAGTATCGGCTGAAATTCCTGTTACGCTCGCTTCTGTTCTGGTCTTCTACCCGACGCATGCTTGAGGCACTCTCTGGCCGGGATGACTTTGATCGACTGCTGGCCGCGCAAATCACGTTACCCAGTAAAACCCACCGCCAGTACTTGATGCGCGGCCTGAATGCCGGCGACCGTGCTGACGCGATCGTCAGCCACTACCACTGGATTGATGGTCTGAAAGACCCCTTACTCGCCCATGCGCTGACCAGCCCTCAGGAGCAACCTGTCGTGCAGTTCAGGGCTAAAAATGAGGTGCTCTATACCGTCAACGCCTCCTCCGCTCACAAAGCCGAGCGCGAAGGTGAAAGCACACTGTGGCTGCGCGATGACGAGAATACCTTACTCGCAAGCCTGACCTTCACTGTTGCGCACAGCGCGGGACAACGGGTACTGGTGATCGGCGGTCTTCAGGGGCCTCGCCGTGGCGTCACGCGCGATGTGATAAAACAGGCTACCCGCGCCTGCCACGGTCTGTTCCCAAAACGCGTACTGATGGAAGTGATTTTCCAGCTGGTCGCACAGTCAAACATCCGCGCCATCTATGCCGTCAGTGATGAGGGCCATGTTTTCCGCGCGTTGCGTTATCGCCTGAGCAAAGGCCGTCATTTCCACGCCAGCTACGATGAGTTTTGGGAAACCCTGGACGGTAAGAAACGCTCGACCTTCTGCTGGCAGTTGCCACTTGAGATGGCGCGCAAATCCCTGGACGAGATTGCCAGTAAGAAACGGGCAGAATATCGCCGCCGCTTTGAGCTGCTTGATGAAATTAAAACGGCCATTAACGCCCGCTTTTAACCCTGCGTCTTGCTTTTGCCAACCCTGTACATCTCACCAACTCAATGATTGGCGTCGCAGTGGTGCAAACCTCCTCAGTCAAGGAACACCACATGAATACTCAACTAATTTTAAATAGCGTTCAGTTCAGTGTCTTTACCGATAACAACCAAATCTGGCTCACCTCTTCAGAGCTTACCCAAGTCCTCTGCAATAGATCAGACGACTCAATTGCCAGAATCTATAACCGCAACCACAAAGAGTTTTCTGCCCGAATCACTGAGAAGGTCAATTTGACCGTCTCTGTGAACTATAAAAAACAGTGCGATCTTTCTCCCTCTGTAGTGCACATTTTATCGCCATGTTTGTCGGAACGCCGAATGCAAAAGAATTCTGTAGGTACTTATTAGACACCTTCGGCAAAGAGGTTATGAAGCCATCAACTCAGATGCAGCAGACTGATGATCGACTACATTACGCAAACATCACCAATTAAAAAAGATCTCCCTGTGGCCTGCACCCTCTTATGACTTGCGAAGGAGTTATGAACCCAAATTCATGCCTGGCACATGTGATCCGTTCCGGCTTTGCAGTAATGCCATGTGATAACGCAGAAAAATTCACCTCCGGTGAGATAGAGAAAATGATCGCCATAGCATGACAAGTCCAGGATAGTTGGATCCAATTTTAACTCTACAGGGCAGTCTGCTATTGCATACAGCGAGGCTGCTCGGTTAGCATTCCGTTACGAATTGCTGGTTGAAACGTAAGAAATGCGCCAAGAAAGCGTAATTATTAAGGATGTATATGATGATTTATGATTGTTTTTTATATTACGATGAAGATATGTTGCTAGATATTCGTCTTAATACTCTAAATGATGTTGTTGATTACTTCGTTATTGTAGAATCCACACACACATTCACTGGCAAACCTAAAAAATTAAATTTCGACATTTCTAAATTTGAAAAATTTAAAGATAAAATAATTTATGTAATATATAACGATCTCCCAAAATTGAAAAATGGCATTGCGGGTGAGTACGACGCCTGGAAAAATGAAGCAGCTACCCGCAATGCAATCATGCGCGGGTTAAAAAATGCAAAAGATAATGACATCATATTAATTTCAGATGTTGATGAAATTTTTCGCCCCGAAGTTATCAAAAATATAAACCCTAAAAAACTGTGCACTATTTTTCACATGAATTTTTTCAATTATCAGTTTAACCTTCAGGTTTTTAATACTGACGGTACAAATCGTCTTTGTAAACTTCCACGAGCAACAACATTGCGTAATCTTAAAGATTACTTTGCCGGTGAACCGGAATTATTCAGAAATGTAAAAAAATCCGAACTTCATAAAGATTTCATATCCAGAACCACTTTCAAAATCAGAAGAAAGATTGTATCTGATGCTGGATGGCACTTTTCATGGATAATGACTCCTGAGCGTATCTCTGAAAAAATGTCTTCTATTTCTCATACTGAATATGATTTACCTCACCTCAATAACAAAGAACATATTATTGATGCTCTGACAAATGCTAAAGACATATGGAATCGTGACCGTAAAATGATTAAACAGGATCTAAAAAAAGACAAATTCCCTGCTTATCTTGTAGATAATGCAGACAGATTTAAAGATTTCATTGCTTAAAATCCAAGCCAGTTAAATTCTATTTAGCTGGCAGTTTTTTGTCTCACCGGTTCATCCATATCTATCCTGCTGAGCAATATATAGTATTTTCTCATTCTAAAATGATTTTTAACCTCTTTGCCTTAGCCATCCATAAATCAACAAAAAGCTGTAAAACAGAAATTCTCTCTAAGGTTCAATAGAATTTTTCCACCTTATAGTTTAAAACGATTTTGAACCTTGTGATAAAAAATATCCATTATTATATTTTGTAAAACCTGACTTTCGCGCCATTGAAAGTTTAAATAACTGCCATCATTTTAAAGCAACCGTAGCCGGGTTGATCGCCTCTCTAATGCGTGACAAGTATGCTTTTCCGGATGGCACCCCATCGCGCATAATCAGGGAATTCGGTTCTGCCATACCGGCCGCGTAAATTTCTTCCGTATCTTCAGTCAGGGCTATGACAT
Source organism: Enterobacter cloacae complex sp. OE43NF (assembly GCF_023544405.1). Taxonomy (NCBI): domain Bacteria; kingdom Pseudomonadati; phylum Pseudomonadota; class Gammaproteobacteria; order Enterobacterales; family Enterobacteriaceae; genus Enterobacter; species Enterobacter cloacae complex sp. OE43NF. Next base: position 59,613 of record NZ_JAMJFW010000006.1, on the reverse strand, counting down.
CGGAATTACCTTTTTGCTTGCAGCAAAGATCGTCAGTCCGACCCGGCCACAGCTACCCGTGGAAAAATATGATTTAGCACTGTCTGGACAAGGTAAGCTCCCTATGCGGGATGAATCAGGTCACTGGTTCTTCCATATCATCTTCGCTGGTCACGGTGTCAGCATATCCGGTTGACGGAATGCCACTGACTGGCATTCCCGGACGCAAGACAACCCTATCACCGGTGTTCCCTACCCCCGGCGTTAACGCCCCCAGTGGCACACGCAATGCGCGCGATAATCGATATCCCCTTCTACCCTGTGGACGATCGTTTCCGTCTGGTAAGTCGCTGCGATTTTATGATAAGTCCGAGGGAACCGCTAAAAACAGCCCGGATGGGAACATTAACCTGGGCAGGTTGACAAAGGGTTTTGTGCAGGCGAAGAATTTTTACGAGAAAGAATTTACGGAGACTCCGCCATCGTTCCATAAAATCCGGAGTCTGTCCGGCAGGATGCATAAGAAGGAGTTTGGGAAAGATTTCGCCCATCGCCGCTTAGGGCATAAGTCAGAGAGGATGACCGCAAAGTACCTGGAAAGCAGAAAAAGGAATTCGTAATGATATAAAAGTTTGCGTGTAAATGAATTGTGAATGTTAAAAACGGTGTGGTATAACGGGAATTACCGAACATTGAAGTTCGGACAACTTTCGGACGGAGAGCCGCAAGTGACTGAAATAAAAAGCAGATAAAAAGAGACCGAATACGATTCCTGTATTCGGTCCAGGGAAATGGCTCTTGGAAGAGAGCCGTGCGCTAAAAGTTGGCATTAATGCAGGCTAAGTCGCCTTGCCTTTTAAGAATAGATGACGACGCCAGGTTTTCCAGTCCACAGCTAAAGCGGCCGGAAAAAAAGCGTCAAAACATCAATAAATATGAAAAACCGCAGTGCTTTCGCAAGCCACTGCGGTTTTTTTTTACTGGAAACTAAAAGCTAGCAGAGCTTGTCAGCGCGTTCGATAAACGGCGCCAGGCTCATTTTCTGCCCCGGGCTGGATGGGTCGTCAATCTGGATAACGCTGATGGGCTGTCCGCTGCTCTTACCGCTGGCGACCTGCTGTTCGGCCGCGTCGTTTAACGGGTATTGCACCAGCGTGCTTGGGTTGATGGCATACAGCGCATGACCCGGACGGCAGGTCAGCATCACCTCTTCACGATTGAACGCCCATTTATCCTTACCCACTTCAAAACGGCTGACGGTAATGACCTGCGGTGCCGCCAGCGCGCTACCCGTGCAGGCCAACAATAAGAGAGAAAGTACTGTCTTTTTCATATGCTTTTTAACCTTGTCAAAAGGGTTCCCAGGTTGCGAACAGGCTGACCGTTGCCAGCACCAACGCCCCCAGCACCACCTCTGCCTGTGTCATCCTGATAAAAATCTGTTGTTCGCGCCCGATGTGGGCACCAAACCGTGGCACCAGAAAATACCGATTCACCAGCGCAATTACCACCATCAATGCCACCAGCGCACATTTGAACAACAATAGTTGCACGTAGCCCGTCTGCCAGGGCAGCGTAATGCCCAGAATAAAGAGCCCATTGATCGCGCCGGTAAGCACGACCCCCGCTACGGCATAATGCCCCACGCGAGAGAAGCGCATCATGGTGTAAATTGCCGCAACCCGCCAGCGCCCTTTCGCCAGATGCATGCAATACAGCAGCGGCAGGAGGCCGCCAACCCAGGTGGCGGCACAGAGCAGATGCAGAGCGTGATTGATACGCTGCAACGCCCCCGCTGCACCGTCGTTCATTGCCGCATGCCCTACGCCTGCCAGCAGGACAAATTGCCCCATGGCGAGCAGCAAGAGTCGCGATCCTTTCTGGGGCGCAAGCCAGGCGACACAGGCCGCAATTACGCCCAGGATAATTTGCCACAGCCACACGCTACCAAACTGCGTTGCCAGCACGCTCTGCCAGACGTTCGGGTTAAACACGTCTCCCCAGCCGTTGCCCATGAGCCCCGCCTGGATCATGAACATCAGCATGGCTGACGTCAGACTGATCAGCGCCGCAATCTGCTGCTGCACCTGAAAACGACAGGACATCAGACGGTACAAAGAAGACGGCGCGAACCAGACGCTATACAGCGCATTACCAAAAATCAGCATCAGCGCGCCGAAATGGATAAAGCGCAACCCCACGTAGATGAAGGCCAGCATATTATTTCACGCTGAAGCGATAGCTGCCTTTGGTTTTGTGACCATCTACCGAGACCACATGCCAGTCAACCTGGTACGTGCCGGTCACCAGCGTCTGCTCCAGCGGAACATGGAACTGGGCCTTATTCTGCTCGTCACGCTGTATATCACCGGTTTTAACCACATTCCCCTGTGCATCCTTCACCACGACACCGCTGAATCCGGGTTCAATGCCTTCGGAAAAATTCAGGGTAAGCGCCTGAGGAGCTGCTACCTGGCTATCGGCTGCCGGGATTTGCTGCTGGAGGTGCGCATGCGCCAGCACCGGGGTCGCTGTAACGGAAGAGAAGAGAAAAGCCAGCGCGCATACCGCGCGGGAAGCGGATAAACCCATCGCAATCATTCCTTTTTGTTATGCCTGTATGCTAAAGAATAACGCTGTATAATAATCGAGTCGAGGATCATCCCACCTCCGCTTGTCATCATCGTGCAATCGCGGTAACGTTGCCGCCGCATAAAAAGGAGAAGGTAATGAAGATCAATCTGGCTGCCCTTCCTCAGGACGAGATGGATAAAGTGAATGTCGATCTCGCTGCCGCAGGTGTCGCGTTTAAAGAGCGTTACAACATGCCAATCGTGGCTGAGGTGGTGGAACGTGAACAACCCGCCCATCTGCGTGACTGGTTCCGCGAACGTTTGATTGCGCACCGACTCGCGTCGGTCAATCTCTCTCGTTTGCCGTACGAACCTAAAGTTAAATAAGCTTAACGACTCGTTACACTTCCTTACGCGGAATATGCCAGGATAAGAAAACCCTGATTAGTTTAGGTGTATTCTTAAATCCTGCGACTCTGTGTATAAGGAAGTCACGATGTCACAATGGAATATTGCCGCCGCCCAGTATGACGGGCAGCATCACAGTGTAGATGACCACGTAGCGCACCACCTCCGTTTCGTTGCGGAAGCGGCACAACAGCGGTGCGATCTCCTGGTCTTTCCTGAACTCTCGTTAACAGGACCGGGAAGGACGGACCTACCTCCCCCACCCGATGACGCACAGCTGGCCCCTTTGCTGGCCGCCGCAAAGCGTTACCGAATAACCATCATTGCCGGTCTGCCCCTTGATCTGAATGGTCAGCGCGTTAAGGGCCTCGCCCTGTTTTCGCCGTCCCGGCACAGCATCCTGCGCTACCCCCAGGGAAGTGGAGCCAGCCTGGTGCCGGGTGATAAACAGCTGACGATTGTTGATACGCATGCCGATTCCCCCAATCTGGATCCGCAGGCGACGCTGTTTACCAGCTGTCAGTCGGTGGGCGATACCCGCTGGCGCCAGTCCATCAACACGTTGCAGCGCTTCGCGCACAGGTATGCCATTGCCGTGTTAATGGCGAACGCCCGTGGCGGTAGCGCGCTGTGGGATGAAAAAGGCCAGCTGATTGTCCGTGCGGATAAGGGCGAACTATTATTGACCGGATCTCTGGGCCGACAGGGTTGGCAAGGCGATATCATTCCTTTAGGCTAAGCGTTTTAGCTCAGGAGCGTTCAATGCTGCGCGTCATCGATACCGAAACTTGCGATCTTCAGGGCGGAATAGTGGAAGTGGCGTCTGTTGACGTCATTGACGGTAAAATCGTCAATCCAATGAGCCATCTGGTGCGTCCCGACCGCCCGATTAGCCCGCAGGCGATGGCCATTCATCGCATTACAGAATCGATGGTGGCGGATAAACCCTGGATTGAAGAGGTCATTCCACACTATTACGGTAGCCCGTGGTATGTCGCGCACAACGCCAGCTTTGACCGCCGGGTACTGCCCGAGATGCCCGGCGAATGGATTTGCACCATGAAGCTGGCGCGTCGTCTGTGGCCGGGGATCAAATACAGCAATATGGCGCTGTATAAATCGCGTAAGCTCAGCGTCAGAACGCCCGAGGGGCTGCATCATCACCGCGCCCTGTACGACTGCTATATCACCGCGGCGCTACTCATAGACATTATGAATACCTCTGGCTGGACGCCGGATGATATGGCGACGATCACCGGGCGACCGGCGCTTATGACCACCTTCACCTTTGGCAAATACCGCGGCAAAGCGGTGTCCGATATCGCCGATAAAGATCCGGGCTACCTGCGCTGGCTGTATAACAACCTCGACAAAATGAGCCCGGAGCTTCGCTTAACGCTCAAGCACTATCTGGGTGAAGCTTAACTTCCGGCACGGCCTGGCAGCGTTTCCTGCGCCAGGCCAATCAAAAAGGCATACTCCAGCGCGACCCCTTCATACGATTTGAATCGTCCCGATTTCCCGCCGTGTCCGGAGTCCATGTCGGTACAGAGTAGCAGCAGGTTATTATCGGTTTTCAGCTCCCGCAGCTTCGCCACCCATTTTGCGGGCTCCCAGTATTGCACCTGTGAATCGTGCAGACCGGTGGTCACCAGCATGTGCGGATAGGCTTTGGCTTCCACGTTATCGTACGGGCTGTACTCTTTCATGTAGCGGTAATAGATCTCGTCCTGAGGATTCCCCCACTCTTCAAACTCACCGGTCGTCAGCGGAATAGACTCATCCAGCATCGTGGTCACCACGTCGACAAACGGAACCTGCGCGATGACCCCTTTGAAGCGGTCAGGACGCTGGTTAATGGCAGCCCCCATCAGCAGCCCTCCCGCACTGCCGCCCATGCCAAAGCAGAGCTGCGGATCGCCATAGCCCTGCTCTATTAGCGCATCACAGACGTCGAGGTAATCGTTAAAGGTGTTTTTCTTCTTCAGGAATTTCCCGTCTTCGTACCAGTGCTGGCCCAGCTCGCCGCCACCGCGCACGTGAGCGATGGCGAAAACAAAGCCACGATCGAGCAGGCTTAATCTGCTGCTGCTGAAATCGGCATCCATGCTTGAGCCGTAGGATCCATACCCGTAGACCAGGATCGGGTTTTTCCCTTTCTGGAAATGCGCCTTGTGATAGACGAGCGAGACGGGCACCTCAACGCCATCCCGGGCGGTGACCCACAGGTGTTCGCTTCGGTAGTTATCGGAATCAAACCCTTTTACCTCAGACTGCTTAAGCACCTGACGTTGTCCGGTCTCCATGTCCAGCTCAAACAGCGTATCCGGCGTGGTCATTGACGAGTAGCCATAGCGCAAGCGGGAAGATTCCGGCTCGGGATTAAACCCAATCCACGTAACATAGGCCGGATCGTCAAACGCAATCCCGATGACCTCCCGCGTTTTGCGGTTAATTTGCCGCAGGCTGGTCAGCCCCCGCTGGCGCTCTTCCACCACCAGCCAGTCGGTAAAGAGGGTAAATCCTTCGAGCATCACCTGTTCCCGCGCAGGAATGAGCACTTCCCATTTTCGTTCATCGCGTACTTTGGTTTTATAGAGGCCAAAGTTTTTGCCCTCGCGGTTAGAGCGCAGGTAAAAGCTGTGCTGGAAGTGATCCAGGCTGTACTCATGATCTTTACGACGCGGCAGGAAGCAGAGCGGCTGCGCATCAGGCAGCTCGGCATCAAGGAGCAGAACTTCAGAGGTGGTTGCGCTGGCGAGGAAGATAATCACATAGTGGCGTGACGACGTTTTATGCAGACTGACATAGAACGTTTCATCTTTCTCTTCGTAGACCAGCTCGTCATCATCCGCACTGGTGCCGACGGTATGACGCCATACCTGATAAGGCAGCAGCGTGGAGGCATGTTTCTTCACGTAGTAGACGGTTTCAGAATCATTCGCCCAGACAAAATCCGGCGAAACGTTCGCAATCATCTCCGGGTACCAGTTACCGGTTTCCAGATTGCGAAAACGCAGGCCGTACTGACGCCGGGAGAGGTAATCTTCCGCCAGCGCCATAATGGCGTTATCGGGCGAGACCGACATGCCGCCCAGCGTATAAAACTCGCTGTGGGCAGCACGCTGGTTGGCATCCAGCAAAATATCCCATTCATCCCAGTCGGCGCTTAACACCGACTGACGCTGGTAGATGGGATATTCGTTACCGGGCTCGTAGATATGGCGATAACGATAGCCGTTTTTGGTCCAGGGTGCGGAGACATCGCGCTGGGGAATACGCTGCACCATTTCATTCAACAACTGATCCTGAAGCGCCTGCTGGCTGGCCATGACCTTGCGGCCATAGTCATTTTCCGCGTGCAAATAGTCGAGCACCTCTGGCCGGGAACGCGAATCGTCCCGGAGCCAGTAATAGTTGTCAATGCGCGTATCGCCATGCGTGGTGATCGCATAAGGAGTACGTCGGGCTTTTGGTGGCATGTCATGTTTCTTTTGAGTTTTACACCCTATAAGGTTGGCAAAACACGCGCATGATGCAAGCGAAACATGACCGCGACGGTGACAGTTAACCCGCTAACGCCTGTTTTTGCTCCCTGATATCCTTCTCAATGCCGTCGCGCACGTCCTGAGGGATCTTCAACGCGTCGCCGAGGGCATTGAGGTAGCTGCGCTCCATAAAGTGGTCAATATCAATGGCGGCACAGCTTAAGAAATAGAGTTCAAGCGCCTCCTCCTCATTCTTTACGCTTTGCGCAAGGCGCTGCGGATCCAGCGGCTGTTCTATGGCCTGAGCCACCAGCGTTCTGCCCTGCTCTTCCACACCGGCCTCCCGCAGCTGCTGCTCAATCGCCGACCGTTCTTTATCGTCGATATGCCCGTCACTTTTCGCGGCAAAAACCAGCGCAAGGATCAGCCGTTCAGTGCGCAGATCCAACGGTGACGTGTGTTGACCATAATCGGGTTCATCGCTATGTGCGGTTCGCACTCTGTCCTTGTATTTGTTCCACAGAACCGTGCCCGCAATGGCTCCGCCACCGGCCAGTAACGCGCCGGTGCCATATTTTGCCAGCAACTTGCGCGAGGATTTATTCGCCACCAGCAGGCCCGCCAGCCCGCCGAGCGCCCCGGGGACCAGTTTGCTCAGCCCCTGCTCGCCGGATGGCGACGTTTTCTGCCCTAACAGTGATTGCAATTGATTTAACCAGCCAGACATGGTTTCCCTCACTTAACGGTGTACATGTTCCACAGCGTAAGCGAGCAGGCGTCAGGAAATGTCTGGCGGGGCTAAAGAAGCGCAAATTTCTTCCCCGCGCACGGGCCCCGATCAAGACACACGCAAACGTTTTCGTTTATACTGCGCGCAACTTTTTCAGGGGGATTGTTATGACTCGTTTAGGAACCGCGCTGCGACCTGCGGCGACGCGTGTAATGCTGTTGGGATCGGGTGAACTGGGCAAAGAGGTCGCTATTGAGTGTCAGCGTTTAGGCGTGGAAGTCATTGCCGTAGACCGGTACGCCGATGCACCCGCCATGCACGTTGCCCACCGTTCTTATGTGATTAACATGCTGGATGGCGATGCCCTGCGCGAGCTGATTACGCGTGAGAAACCGGATTTTGTCGTACCGGAAATCGAAGCCATCGCCACCGATACGCTGCTTGCCCTTGAACAGGAAGGCCAGCGCGTGGTGCCCTGTGCAAAGGCCGCGAAGCTGACCATGAATCGCGAAGGCATTCGTCGCCTGGCGGCGGAAGAGCTGGGATTACCCACCTCTGGCTATCGTTTTGCCGGCGATAAAGATGCTTTCCTGCAGGCCGTTGAGGAGATTGGCTATCCGTGCATCATTAAGCCGGTGATGAGCTCCTCCGGTAAAGGGCAGAGCTTTATTCGCGACAGCAGCACGCTGGACAAGGCGTGGGATTATGCCCAACAGGGCGGTCGCGCCGGAGCCGGTCGCGTGATTGTTGAAGGCGTGGTGAAGTTTGATTTCGAAATTACCCTCCTGACCGTCAGTGCCGTTGATGGCGTCCATTTCTGCGATCCGATTGGACACCGTCAGGAGGATGGCGATTACCGTGAATCCTGGCAGCCGCAGCAGATGAGCGCCCTGGCGCTGGCGCGCGCGCAGGAGATCGCCCGTAAAACGGTGCTGGCGCTGGGCGGTTACGGCCTGTTCGGCGTGGAACTGTTTGTCTGCGGTGATGAGGTGATTTTCAGCGAAGTGTCCCCTCGCCCGCACGATACCGGGATGGTGACCCTGATTTCCCAGGATCTCTCCGAGTTCGCCCTGCACGTGCGCGCGTTCCTCGGCCTGCCGGTTGGCGGTATTCGCCAGTACGGCCCGGCCGCCTCGGCGGTGATCCTCCCGCAACTGACCAGCCAGAACGTCACCTTTGACAACGTTGAAGGCGCGGTTGGGGCAGGTCTGCAGGTTCGCCTGTTCGGGAAACCGGAGATCGACGGTACGCGTCGACTGGGCGTGGCATTAGCCACTGGCGATAGCGTGGATGATGCCGTGGCAAGGGCGAAAGCTGCCGCTGCCGCGGTTAGCGTTAACGGATAAAAAAACGGGCCTGATGGCCCGTTTTTCATGATGCGAGGTGCTTACTGCTTCGCGCCTTCAACCGCTTCGCGAGCCAGTCTGGTGATGCGATCCCAGTCGCCTGCTTCCAGGGCATCCGCCGGTACCAGCCAGGAGCCGCCGATGCACAGCACGCTCTTCAGCGCCAGGTAATCACGGTAGTTGGCCGGAGAGATGCCGCCCGTCGGGCAGAAGCGCACCTGAGAGAAGGGACCCGCAATCGCCTGCAGCGCTTTGGTGCCGCCGTTGGCTTCTGCCGGGAAGAATTTGAACTCTTTCAGACCGTAGTCCATACCCAGCATCAGTTCAGAAACGGTGCTGATCCCCGGGATCAGCGGGATGGTGCCCTCGGTTGCCGCTTTTAACAGCGGCTCGGTCAGACCCGGGCTGATGGCAAACTGCGCGCCCGCTTCGGTCACTTCAGCCAGCTGTTTTGCGTTCGTAACGGTACCCGCACCAATGATGGCATCCGGCACTTCTTTAGCGATTGCGCGAATCGCGTCCATCGCGCAGGCGGTACGCAGGGTCACTTCCAGAACGCGAACGCCACCCGCGACCAGCGCTTTCGCCATCGGTACCGCGTGCTCCAGTTTGTTCACCACGATAACCGGCACAACGGGGCCTGTGGTCAGGATTGCTTCTGCACTTGTTTTCCAGTTTTTCATCAGAGTTTTCTCTCGCCAGATCGATAAAATCAAGTCGTCTTAAAACGTAATACAGGTTGCGCCCTGCTCCGCCCCGGAGAGTTTCTCACGCAGCGCGCTAAACATTTCGCGTCCGGTTCCCACGCGCGATGCGCTCAGGTCTGGAATATGCGGCTGACGGGCCGCCAGCTCGGCTTCGTCCACCAGCAGGGTTAACTCACCTGTCTGGCCATTGACGCGGATGATGTCGCCGTCACGCACCTTAGCCAGCAAACCACCATCATACGCTTCAGGCGTTACGTGAATGGCTGAAGGCACTTTACCTGAGGCACCCGAAAGGCGTCCATCGGTGACCAGTGCAATTTTGAAACGGCGGTCCAATAATACACCAAGTGGTGGCATAAGTTTATGTAATTCTGGCATCCCGTTCGCTTTGGGTCCCTGATGACGCACCACCACCACGCAATCCTTGTCGAGAAGGCCCGCATCAAAGGCAGGTAAAACATCATGCTGGCTCTCAAAGACCACTGCCGGGGCTTCAATCACCTGGTTCTCTTCCGGCACGGCAGAGGTTTTCATCACCGCGCGTCCCAGGTTGCCGCTCAGCACTTTCGTGCCGCCGTGGCGTGAGAACGGCTGTTCGAAGGTAGCAATGACCTGTGGATCAAGAGAGGCGCTCGCCCCATCACGCCAGTCCAGCTCACCGTTGTTCAGCCACGGCTCAAGGGTATAGCGATGCAGACCATAACCCGCCACCGTGTTCACGTCTTCGTGCAGCAGACCACCCTTGAGCAGCTCACGCATCAACACCGGTACGCCACCGGCGGCCTGGAAGTGGTTAATGTCTGCCGGACCGTTCGGATACAGGCGCGCCATCAGCGGCACCACGGAAGAGATGTCGGAGAAATCATCCCAGTTGATCAGGATGCCAGCCGCACGTGCCATTGCCACAAGGTGCATGGTGTGGTTGGTTGAGCCCCCCGTTGCCAGCAGGGCCACGATGCCGTTAACGATCACTTTCTCGTCGACCATTTTACCCAGCGGCATCCACTCGTTGCCGTTCCCGGTCAGACGCGTCACCTGACGGGCGGCGGCTTCGGTCAGAGCCTTGCGCAGCGGCGCATCGGGTTGAATGAAGGAGGAGCCCGGAAGCTGCATCCCCATAAATTCCACCACCATCTGGTTGGTGTTGGCCGTACCGTAGAAGGTACAGGTACCCGGCGCATGGTAAGAGGCGGCTTCCGCTTCCAGCAGCGCCTGGCGGTCTGCTTTACCTTCGGCATACAGCTGGCGGATACGCACTTTTTCTTTGTTTGGCAAACCGCTGGCCATCGGACCTGACGGCACAAAAATGGCCGGAAGATGACCAAACGACAGAGCCGCCATGGCGAGCCCCGGGACAATCTTGTCGCACACGCCGAGGTACAGCGCGCCATCGAACATATTGTGAGAAAGACCGACCGCTGCAGACATGGCAATGACTTCGCGGCTCAGCAGCGACAGCTCCATCCCGTCCTGCCCCTGGGTCACACCGTCACACATGGCCGGCACGCCCCCCGCCACCTGGCCCACCGCATTCACGCTGTGCAGCGCTTTACGGATGATGTCCGGGTACACTTCGTACGGCTGATGCGCAGAGAGCATGTCGTTATAGGAGGTAATGATGGCGATATTGTTACGCAGCATGCTCTTTAATGAGGCTTTGTCTTCAGGCTGACAGGCGGCGAAACCGTGCGCCAGGTTACCGCAGGCCAGCTGCGAGCGGTGTACGGTATTGGTCTTAGCCTGTTCAATGCGGGCGAGGTAGGCCGAACGGGTCTCTTTCGAGCGCTCGATAATGCGTTGTGTTACGCGTAACAATGTCGGATTCATAGAAGCTCCTCTAATTTATCTGTCCGGGCTCGGGAGTTTACAAAGTCGCTGGCAGTTGTTAACAACGCTGAAACGCTTGCTGTCCGGAGCTCAGGGGCAAAATCGCTTCCGGCAGTGTAATAAAAAAAGCCCCGTGGGTGAATCCACGCGGAGCTTAAAAGTATAAAAATTGTGCCACTAGCTGTGTTAGAACATGTTACCGGTAAAATAACACCTTCGGGCTAGAGGATTATCTTACTCAAACTCGTTCCAGGAGCGGCCATCACGGGTGATCATCGCCACGGAGGCGACAGGTCCCCAGGTGCCCGCCTGATACGGTTTTGGCGGATCCTGATCGGCAGCCCAGGCTTCGGTGATGGAGTCGACCCATTTCCACGCCTCTTCCACTTCGTCGCGACGCACAAACAGCGCCTGGATACCGCGCATGGTTTCCAGCAGCAGGCGCTCGTAAGCATCCGCCAGGTGCGTTTGATTGAAGGTCTCGGAGTAGCTCAGATCCAGTTTGGTAGTCTGCAGGTTATGTTTGTGATCCAGTCCCGGCACTTTGTTCAGTATCTGGATATCCACACCTTCATCCGGCTGCAGACGGATAGTCAGTTTGTTCTGCGGCAGCTCCTGCCACGACTCTTTGAACAGGTTCAGCTCAGGGTTTTTGAAGTAAACGACAACTTCAGAGCATTTGGCTGGCAGACGTTTACCGGTACGCAGGTAGAACGGCACACCCGCCCAACGCCAGTCATCGATATCCACGCGGATCGCCACGAACGTCTCTGTGTTGCTGGACTTGTTCGCGCCCTCTTCTTCCAGATAACCAGGGACTTTTTTGCCCTGCGCAAAGCCGGATGTGTACTGACCACGCACCGTCTTCTCGCGCACGTTAGAACGGTCGATACGACGCAGTGACTTCAGCACTTTCACCTTCGCGTCGCGGATGCTGTCAGCGGTCAGGTCTGATGGCGGAGACATGGCAATCATGCAGAGTACCTGCAGCAGGTGGTTCTGGATCATGTCACGCATCTGACCGGCCTGGTCAAAGTAGCCCCAGCGGCCTTCGATACCCACCTCTTCGGCCACGGTGATTTCCACGTGGTCGATGGTACGGTTGTCCCAGTTGTTCACAAACAGGGAGTTGGCAAAACGCAGCGCCAGCAGGTTCAGTACCGTCTCTTTGCCCAGATAGTGGTCGATGCGGTAGACCTGGCACTCTTCGAAGTATTCGCCCACCTGGTCGTTGATTTCGCGGGAGGTAGACAGTGAGGTACCCAGCGGTTTTTCCATTACCACACGCGCAGGTTTGGCGTTCAGATTCGCTTCGCCCAGACCTTTACAGATGGCGCCGAAGGTGCTTGGTGGCATGGCGAAATAGTTAATGGTGACCCGGTTTTTCTGATCCAGCATCTCACCCATACGGGTAAACGCGCTCACGTCGTTCACATCCAGATTGCAGAAATCGAGACGTCCGCTCAGGGTATCCCACAAACTTTCATCAATTTTCTCTTTCATGAAAGTTTCGAGCGCTTCACGCACGACTTTGGTGTATGCGTCCTTGTCCCAGTCGGCGCGCCCTACACCCAGGATACGGGTATCCGGATGAAGTTGGCCCGCTTTCTCCAGTTGATACAGGGAAGGCAGCAATTTTCGGCGTGCAAGATCGCCTTTCGCGCCGAAAATGACCAGGTCACATGCCTGGGCTGTTTGCGTTACCGCCATGTCATTCTCCTCAGTTGGATCACCTGGTGCTTCTGCCAGGTATCGTTGTAATTTTATTACAATGCACTGTACTGCTTTTACGTCATTCCCGAAACCATTAGCGCTTAACGTCGCGTGCGATACGGCGATTTTTCACCCCTTAAGAGGATTACGCTGGCCTGATGACGCAACAAGCGTCGATTCTTTGCGCAACACGGTCACAGTAAAACCCGACACCGATCAAGTAATGAAAAAAAACAACAACATTATCTTGTCGACTGTTACCCTTTATGGAAGCCACGAGGGTAATATCGGCTAAATCGAATCTCAATTTCATCTATGGATGAAATCGTTTACACCCATGAGCGTCCTGTTAACATGAACATGCTGGAAAAAATCCAGTTTCAACTGGAACACCTTAGCAAATCCGAGCGAAAAGTGGCTGAAGTTATTCTCGCCTCGCCTGCTCAGGCGATTCATTCAAGCATCGCCGCTCTGGCACAGGATGCAGGCGTCAGCGAGCCGACGGTGAATCGGTTCTGCCGGAGCCTGGAAACGCGTGGCTTTCCTGATTTTAAACTGCATCTGGCACAAAGTCTGGCAAATGGTACGCCCTATGTTAATCGCAATGTGGATGAAGACGACAGCGTTGATGCATACACGGCGAAAATATTTGAATCGGCCATGGCCACGCTTGACCACGTGCGTCAGTCGCTGGATATGAGTTCCGTTAACCGGGCGGTCGATTTACTGACCCAGGCCAAGCGAATTGCATTCTTCGGACTCGGTTCGTCGGCGGCCGTGGCGCATGACGCCATGAATAAATTCTTCCGCTTTAACGTCCCGGTCATTTATTCCGATGACATCGTGTTGCAACGCATGAGCTGTATGAATTGTAGCGAGGATGACGTGGTGGTCCTGATTTCCCATACCGGGCGCACTAAAAGTCAGGTTGAGCTGGCGCAGCTGGCGCGTGAAAACGATGCCATGGTTATCGCCCTCACGACGGCAGGCACGCCGCTGGCAAGAGAAGCCACGCTCGCCATCACTCTGGACGTTCCGGAAGATACGGATATCTATATGCCAATGGTCTCCCGTCTGGCGCAGCTGACGGTGATTGACGTCCTGGCAACCGGTTTTACCTTACGCCGCGGCGCTAAATTCAGAGATAACTTGAAGCGTGTCAAGGAAGCGCTCAAGGAATCGCGTTTTGATAAAGAATTGCTTATAAAGAGCGATGTTCCCTGATAGTAGATAACTAAGACGTAACGAATAATTACGATGTAACGATTTACGGCATTCGGTCCCCTCGCGGTTGCTTTGCAGCAGATGAAGGCCGATTCAATCTTCACGCAACACCAAAGTTGTTTCAGTCAACGGAGTATTACATGTCCAGAAGGCTTCGCAGAACCAAGATCGTCACCACCTTAGGCCCGGCCACCGATCGCGATAATAACCTCGAAAAGATTATCGCCGCGGGTGCCAACGTGGTGCGTATGAACTTCTCTCACGGTACGCCAGAAGACCATAAATTACGTGCCGACAAAGTGCGTGAGATCGCGGCTAAACTGGGCCGCCATGTTGCTATCCTCGGTGACCTGCAGGGTCCAAAAATTCGTGTCTCGACCTTCAAAGAAGGCAAAGTTTTCCTCAATATCGGCGATAAATTCCTGCTTGATGCCAACCTGGGTAAAGGTGAAGGCGATAAAGAGAAAGTGGGTATCGACTATAAAGGTCTGCCGGCTGACGTTGTGCCTGGCGATATCCTGCTGCTCGACGACGGTCGTGTTCAGCTGAAAGTGCTGGAAGTTCAGGGGATGAAGGTGTTCACCGAAGTCACCGTCGGCGGCCCACTCTCTAACAACAAAGGCATTAACAAGCTCGGCGGTGGCCTGTCTGCCGAAGCGCTGACCGATAAAGACAAAGCGGATATCGTTACCGCGGCGCTGATCGGCGTGGACTATCTGGCCGTCTCCTTCCCGCGCTGCGGCGAAGACCTGAACTATGCCCGTCGTCTGGCGCGTGATGCAGGCTGCGATGCCAAAATCGTAGCAAAAGTTGAACGTGCGGAAGCCGTTTGCGATCAGGATGCCATGGACGACGTGATTCTGGCGTCTGACGTGGTGATGGTTGCCCGTGGCGATCTGGGTGTGGAAATTGGCGACCCGGAACTGGTCGGCATCCAGAAAGCGCTGATCCGTCGCGCGCGTCAGTTGAACCGCGCGGTGATCACCGCAACCCAGATGATGGAATCCATGATCACCAACCCAATGCCGACCCGTGCAGAGGTGATGGACGTGGCTAACGCCGTGCTGGACGGTACCGATGCGGTCATGCTTTCCGCTGAAACCGCAGCCGGTCAGTACCCGGCAGAGACCGTTGCCGCGATGGCGCGCGTCTGTCTGGGCGCGGAGAAGATCCCAAGCATCAACGTCTCTAAACACCGTCTGGACGTGCAGTTCGACAACGTGGAAGAAGCGATTGCGATGTCCGCCATGTATGCGGCTAACCATCTGAAGGGCGTCACGGCGATCATAACCATGACCGAATCAGGCCGTACCGCGCTAATGACGTCCCGTATCAGCTCCGGTCTGCCGATCTTCGCGATGTCCCGCCACGAGCGTACGCTGAACCTGACGGCGCTGTACCGTGGCGTAACCCCGGTTTACTTTGACAGCACCAATGACGGTGTGGCAGCGGCGCACGATGCCGTTAATCTGCTGCGCGACAAAGGCTACCTGGTATCCGGTGATATTGTCATCGTGACCCAGGGTGATGTCATGAGCACCATCGGCTCAACCAACACCACCCGCGTATTAACCGTCGAATAATAAACAGATGTTTCCCTCTCCCCCACGGGGAGAGGGTCAGCGTGAGGGGTTTTATTTCTTTGGGTAAAGTTCTTTGCGCTGATACGGCTCTTTCTCGCCAGGCTTACGCGTTTTGAGCAACTTCAGGATCCACGTGTATTGCTCAAGATGCGGTCCCACCAACACCTCCACCTCTTCGTTCATGCGACGCGCGATGGTGTTATCGTCCGCGGTCAGTAAGTCGTCCATCGGCGGGCGAACCTCAATGCTCAGACGGTGCGTGTTGCCATCGTAGACCGGGAACAGCGGAATAACCCGGGCGCGGCAGACTTTCATCAGACGGCCAATCGCCGGAAGTGTCGCCTTATAGGTGGCAAAGAAATCGACAAACTCGCTGTGCTCAGGACCGTGATCCTGATCCGGCAGATAATAACCCCAGTACCCCTGTCGCACGGACTGAATAAACGGCTTAATACCATCGTTACGGGCGTGCAGGCGTCCACCAAAACGACGACGCACGGTGTTCCAGACGAAATCAAAGACTTTATTACCTTGGTTATGGAACATGGCCGCCATCTTCTGGCCCTGAGATGCCATCAGCATGGCCGGAATATCCACTCCCCAGCCGTGCGGAACGAGAAAAATCACTTTTTCATCGTTGCGGCGCATCTCGTCAATGATCTCCAGCCCTTTCCAGTCAACACGCTTAAGGACCTTTTCTGGCCCTTTTAGCGCCAGCTCTGCCATCATCGCCATGGCCTGTGGCGCGGTGGTATACATGTCATCAATAATCGCTTCGCGCTCGGCATCGCTCTTTTCCGGGAAGCAGTAATAGAGATTGATTTGCGCGCGACGGCGGGCACTTTTGCCCATTCGTCCTGCAAGACGGCCAATTTTCCCCAGAACGGGATCGCGCACAGAGGCAGGTAACATGGCAATGCCAGCAAACGCGTAAACGCCAAGCCAGGCGCCCCAGTTACGCGGGTGGCGAAAGGATTTTTCAAACTCAGGAATGAACTCAATATTGTTTTTTTTGGTTTCCATGCTGGTTCCAGGGTCTGGTGAAGCAAAATATAATGACGATAGTGTAGCGAGGCAGCGCCCCACGCACAAAAGAAAAAGCCGGCGCTTACTGACGCCGGCTTTAGACAAAACGGAAGGGTTTAGTCGAAACGCAGTTGCGGCACAACCTCTTTCACCTGCGCCAGGTAATCTTTACGATCTTTACCCGTCAGCCCTTCGGTGCGCGGCAGTTTCGCCGTCAGCGGGTTTACCGCCTGCTGGTTGATCCACACTTCATAATGCAGGTGTGGCCCTGTAGAACGTCCGGTATTGCCTGAGAGGGCGATACGGTCGCCACGTTTCACTTTCTGGCCTGGTTTCACCAGCAGCTTACGCAGGTGCATATAACGGGTGGTATAAGTGCGACCATGACGGACCGCAACATAGTACCCGGCAGCCCCGCTGCGTTTTGCGACAACCACTTCACCATCTCCCACCGCCAGCACCGGTGTGCCCTGTGGCATGGCGAAGTCCACGCCACGGTGCGGCGCAACGCGCCCTGTGACCGGGTTCAGACGACGCGGGTTGAAGTTGGATGAGATGCGGAACTGTTTCGCCGTTGGGAAGCGCAGGAAGCCTTTCGCAAGCCCGGTACCGCTGCGGTCATAGAATTTGCCGTCTTCAGCGCGAATGGCGTAGTAATCTTTGCCATCAGAGCGCAAACGTACCCCCACCAGTTGGCTCTGCTCACGCTTGCCGTCCAGCATTTCGCGGGACATCAGTACGGAGAACTCATCACCTTTTTTCAGCTTACGGAAATCCATCTGCCACTGCATGGCTTTGATAACCGAGCTGATTTCAGCGCTGGTCAGGCCCGCATTGCGCGCGCTGGAGACAAAGCTTGCGCCTACGGTCCCTTTCATCACGCTGTTAACCCAGTCGCCCTTCTGCAACTCGCTGGTCATCTTGAAACCGTTTGCAGTGCGGTCGTAGGTGCGCGTTTCGCGACGGGACATTTCCCAGGTCAGGCGCTGCAGATCGCCCTCTGGCGTTAACGTCCACGAGAGCTGCTGGCCAATTTTCAGGTTACGCAGGTCTTTATCTGCGGCAGCCAGCTGGCTGATATTCCCCATGTCAATGCCGTACTGGTTCAGTACGCTGCTCAGCGTATCGCCAGTGGAGACCACATATTCATGGATCCCGGCTTCATTCTCGGTTTTATCGTCCAGCTCATCCTGCGGAATGGCTTCATCTTCCTGAGCCGCCTGGTCGATAGGCTCACTGGCCTCCGGCAGCAGAGAACGGATTTCGTTCTTCTCAAGCTCGATGGTTTTGATGATAGGGGCAGAACTCGGGTGGTAAACATAGGGCCGCCAGACGGCGACCGCTAAGGTGAGAACTGTAAGCGACCCCAGCATAACGCGATGGGGTCGGGGCAGATTGTTAAATGCCAAGGCGACAGAGCGGGCTATCTGTTGCACGTATTCACTTCCTCGTTAATCTCCTTTCAGGCAGCTCGCATACTGGTTCGCCAGTTGAGTGAGGAACTGCGAATAGCTCGCTTTACTCAACTGGATGTTCGTTCCTAGCGGGTCAAGGGTTCCCATGCGCACGGATGTTCCCCTGGCCACGGCTTCTACGACCGCTGGCCTGAACTGTGGCTCAGCAAAAACGCAGGACGCTTTTTGCTCAACCAACTGTGTTCTGATCTCATGTAAACGCTGCGCACCAGGCTGAATTTCAGGGTTGACGGTAAAATGCCCACGCGGGGTCAGGCCGTAGTGTTTTTCGTAATAGCCATAGGCGTCATGAAAAACGAAATACCCTTTTCCTTTCAGCGGTGCCAGCTCGTTACCCACCTGCTTATCGGTTGCGGCTAATTGTGCCTCAAAATCTTTCAGGTTGGCGTCTAGTTTGGCTCGACTTTGCGGCATAAGTTCCACTAATTTGTCATGGATTGCAACCGCCGAAAGCCGCGCTATCTCTGGGGAGAGCCAAAGATGCATATTGTACTCGCCGTGATGGTGATCCCCGTCACCTTTTTCATCATGAGCATGATGACCTTCGTGTTCGTCACCGTCGTCATCACTCCCCTTCATGAGCAACGGTTTCACGCCAGAAAGTTCGGCAATGGTGACCTTTTTCGTGTCCGCGATCTGGTTCGCAGACTTCTGCATGAAGGCTTCCATCTCCGGCCCAATCCAGACAACTAAGTCCGCGTTTTGTAAGCGTTTTACATCAGATGGACGCAGGGAATAATCATGCTCAGAGGCACCATCGGGCAGCAGAACCTGGGTTTCCGTCACCCCATCTGCAATGGCCGATGCAATGAATCCCAGCGGTTTGAGCGAAGCGACAACGGCAGCGTTAACATCTTGTGCTGTTGTGCCCCAAAGGGCAGCGGATAATGCTGCGAAAAGAAGCGTATTTTTATGTAACATAATGCGACTAATCATCGTAATGAATGCGTGGAATGTGATATTATAACATTCGTTGACTTCTGCAAGCTTAAATTGACATGACAACTTTGGTTTCTCTTGAAAATGTTTCGGTCTCTTTCGGTCAGCGCCGCGTCCTTTCTGACGTGTCGCTGGATCTGAAGCCCGGTAAAATTCTGACGCTGCTCGGTCCGAACGGCGCGGGTAAATCCACCCTTGTGCGCGTGGTGCTGGGTCTGGTAGCCCCTGATGAAGGTGTCATCAAGCGTGAAGAAAAATTGCGTATCGGCTACGTGCCGCAAAAATTACATCTTGATGCCACGCTGCCGCTGACCGTCAGCCGCTTCCTGCGCCTGCGCCCGGGCACGCGTAA
Source organism: Enterobacter cloacae complex sp. OE43NF (assembly GCF_023544405.1). Taxonomy (NCBI): domain Bacteria; kingdom Pseudomonadati; phylum Pseudomonadota; class Gammaproteobacteria; order Enterobacterales; family Enterobacteriaceae; genus Enterobacter; species Enterobacter cloacae complex sp. OE43NF. Next base: position 40,243 of record NZ_JAMJFW010000006.1, on the reverse strand, counting down.
AGCCGATATTCTTCCGGCGCTGAAACGTGTCCAGGCGGGCCACCTGGTTGACGCGCCACTGCAAAAACTGTCCGGCGGGGAAACCCAGCGCGTGTTACTTGCCCGGGCGCTGCTCAGCAGCCCCCAGCTGCTGGTACTGGATGAGCCAACGCAGGGTGTGGACGTCAATGGTCAGGTCGCGCTTTACGATTTAATTGACCAGCTGCGCCACGAACTGAACTGCGCGGTGCTGATGGTCTCCCACGACCTGCATCTGGTGATGGCGAAAACCGACGAAGTGCTCTGTCTGAACCATCATATCTGCTGTTCCGGCACGCCTGAAGTGGTGTCAATGCACCCCGAATTTATCTCTATGTTTGGCCCTCGCGGGGCTGAACAACTGGGTATTTATCGCCATCATCATAACCACCGCCATGATTTACAGGGACGAATTGTCCTGCGCCGGGGAAATGGACACTCATGATTGAACTGTTACTGCCCGGCTGGCTGGCCGGGATTATGCTCGCCTGCGCCGCGGGTCCGCTTGGCTCGTTTGTGGTCTGGCGCAGAATGTCCTATTTCGGCGATACCCTGGCCCATGCTTCACTGCTGGGCGTGGCTTTTGGTTTGCTGCTGGACGTCAACCCGTTCTATGCGGTGATTGTCGTTACGCTGCTCCTCGCCGCCGGTCTGGTCTGGCTGGAAAAACGCCCTCACCTCGCCATTGATACCCTGCTCGGCATTATGGCGCACAGTGCGCTGTCGCTGGGCCTGGTGGTAGTGAGCCTGATGTCCAATATCCGCGTTGACCTGATGGCCTATCTGTTTGGCGACCTGCTCGCCGTGACGCCTGAAGATCTCATTGCTATTGCCATTGGCGTGGTGGTGGTGCTGGGTATTCTGCTGTGGCAGTGGCGTAATTTGCTGGCGATGACCGTCAGCCCGGATCTGGCGTTTGTAGACGGCGTGAAGCTGCAGCGGGTGAAACTGCTGCTGATGCTGGTGACGGCGTTAACCATCGGCGTGGCGATGAAGTTCGTCGGTGCGCTGATTATTACGTCGCTACTGATTATTCCTGCGGCCACCGCGCGTCGTTTTGCCCGTACGCCGGAGCAGATGGCAGGCGTGGCGGTGATTATCGGGATGATTGCGGTAACGGGCGGGTTAACCTTCTCGGCGTTCTATGACACGCCTGCGGGGCCGTCAGTGGTGCTGTGTGCGGCGGTGCTGTTTATTTTCAGTATGATGAAGAAGACCGCTAGTTGATATCGAGGGCGCTGATGCCCTCACCCTAACCCCTCTCCCTTTGGGCTGAGGAATCCCCAGTAATTTTTTACCGAAAGCGATGAATGTTGCTTCAGGAAAATGAATGACTTACAGCGACGCCCTGGTCCGGCTGTAAATCGCTGAGGCGTTTCCTGCAGGCCGGGGCGAGGCGCAGGGATGCGCCGAGAGGGCGGCTTTACAGGGACGTTACATCCGCCCGTCCCCGATAAGCCGGAAGGAATAAGCCGAAGGCACCGCGAAGCGGCGATTTACCGCCGGGAGCCCGGGTCGCCAGGGCGGTGGCGACTGAGCCGCCCTGGCACGTTCACGGATCATGTTGTTGCAGAGTAGCAAGGAACATAAAGTGAACGGAATGACCTCCACAGCCGTATGTTCCCCCTCACCCCAGCCCTCTCCCAAAGGGAGAGGGGGCCGTCTGTGCAGGCATTATTTATGGGGATCCCTCAGCCCTTTGGGAGAGGGAATTAAGCATTACGGCATTGCCGGTGGCGTGATACCAAAATGATTCCACGCCCGCACCGTGGCCATACGCCCACGCGGGGTACGTTGCAGGAAGCCCTGCTGGATCAGATACGGTTCGAGTACATCTTCAATTGTCTCGCGCTCTTCCCCGATTGCCGCCGCCAGGTTATCCAGCCCGACCGGCCCGCCAAAGAATTTGTCCAGCACCGCCAGCAGCAGCTTGCGGTCCATGTAGTCAAAACCCTCAGCATCGACATTCAGCATATCCAGCGCCTGAGCAGCAATTTCGGCAGAAATAGAACCATCGTGCTTCACTTCTGCAAAGTCACGGACGCGGCGCAGCAGGCGGTTAGCGATACGCGGTGTTCCGCGCGAACGCTTCGCCACTTCAAATGCCCCCTCTTCGCTCATATCCAGCCCCATATAGCGGGCACTGCGGCCCACGATATGCTGGAGGTCGGCGACCTGATAGAACTCGAGGCGCTGCACAATACCAAAGCGGTCGCGCAGTGGAGAGGTTAACGACCCGGCGCGGGTGGTGGCGCCAATCAGGGTAAACGGCGGCAGATCGATTTTGATCGAACGCGCGGCAGGGCCTTCGCCGATCATGATATCCAGCTGATAGTCTTCCATTGCCGGATAGAGAACCTCTTCCACCACCGGCGACAGGCGGTGGATCTCATCGATAAACAGCACGTCGTGCGGTTCAAGATTGGTCAGCATCGCCGCCAGATCGCCTGCTTTTTCCAGCACCGGGCCAGACGTGGTACGCAGGTTCACGCCCATTTCATTAGCAACGATATTCGCCAGGGTGGTTTTCCCCAAACCCGGAGGACCGAAAATCAGCAGGTGATCGAGCGCATCGCCGCGCAGCTTTGCCGCCTGGATGAAGATCTCCATCTGGGAACGCACCTGCGGCTGGCCAATATACTCATCAAGCAACTTCGGACGGATCGCACGATCCACCACGTCGTCTGCCTGAATAGTGCCTGCCGATACCAGGCGATCTGCTTCAATCATCCTTTACCTCACAATGCAGCGCGCAGCGCTTCACGAATCAGAGTTTCACTGCTGGCATCCGGTTTGGCAATTTTGCTCACCATTCGGCTGGCCTCCTGAGGTTTATAGCCCAGCGCCACCAGCGCGGCAACCGCTTCCTGCTCGGCATCATCATCCGACACAGGCGCACCCGGCGAAGTCAGCACCAGATCGGCAGCAGGGGTAAAGAGATCGCCATGCAGACCTTTAAAGCGGTCTTTCATCTCAACAATCAGGCGCTCTGCCGTTTTCTTACCAATGCCCGGGAGCTTAACCAGCGCGGCAGGATCTTCGCGCTCAACGGCATTCACGAACTGCTGGGCGGACATACCGGAGAGAATGGCCAGCGCCAGCTTCGGCCCGACGCCGTTGGTTTTAATCAGCTCGCGGAACAGGGTGCGTTCCTGTTTGTTGTTGAAGCCATAGAGCAGTTGAGCATCTTCACGCACCACAAACTGGGTAAAGACAATCGCCTCTTTGCCCGCGTCAGGCAGCTCGTAGAAGCAGGTCATTGGCATATGGACTTCATAGCCCACGCCGCCCACTTCCAGCAGCACTAACGGGGGTTGTTTTTCAATGATGATGCCTCTGAGTCTGCCTATCACGTGACGCTCCTGCGTTCTGGAAAATTATTGATTTGCGACATAATAAAAAAAGGCTGGATAAACATCCAGCCTGATTTCTCATTATCGTAACCTGCCTCGCGCCAGATTGAGCCGCGACTCGCTCATTTGCATCGCGTTCTGGCTGACATGACAGTGGGTGATCGCAATTGCCAGCGCATCGGCGGCATCGGCCTGCGGGTTCGCGGGGAGCTTCAACAGGGTACGCACCATATGCTGCACCTGGCTTTTCTCCGCGCTACCAATCCCCACCACCGTCTGCTTGACCTGTCTTGCCGCGTATTCAAATACCGGAAGATCCTGGTTCACGGCAGCAACAATTGCCACGCCCCGCGCCTGACCGAGCTTTAACGCCGAATCGGCGTTTTTCGCCATGAAGACCTGCTCGATGGCGAAATAGTCAGGCTGAAACTGGGTGATAATCTCCGTCACGCCTGCATAAATGAGCTTCAGTCGCGACGGCAGATCTTCGACTTTGGTGCGAATACAGCCACTGCCAAGGTAGGTTAACTGGCGTCCAACCTGACGGATAACGCCGTAACCGGTGACGCGTGAGCCGGGGTCAATCCCAAGGATAATCGACATCACGCGTCTCCCGTAAACGGTTTAAACGCTCTCATCAGAGAGTCGCTGCAACCTCATCAGAGATCTCACCGTTGTGATACACTTCCTGCACGTCGTCGCAGTCTTCAAGCATGTCGATCAGACGCAGCAGTTTTGGTGCCGTTTCAGCATCCATATCCGCTTTGGTGGACGGGATCATGGAGACTTCAGCGTTGTCGGCTTTCAGGCCCGCCGCTTCCAGCGCATCACGTACTGCGCCCATCTCTTCCCACGCGGTGTAGACATCGATAGCGCCATCGTCGAAGGTGACTACGTCTTCCGCACCCGCTTCCAGTGCCGCTTCCATGATGACATCTTCGTCGCCTTTCTCGAAGGAGATGACGCCTTTTTTGCTGAACAGATACGCTACAGAACCGTCAGTCCCCAGGTTACCGCCGGTTTTGGTGAACGCATGGCGCACTTCTGCAACGGTACGGTTACGGTTGTCGGACAGACATTCAACCATTACCGCGGTGCCGCCAGGACCGTAACCTTCATAAATGATGGTTTCCATGTTCGTGTCTTCATCACCGCCCACGCCACGAGCGATAGCACGGTTCAGGGTGTCACGCGTCATGTTGTTGGACAGCGCTTTATCTACTGCCGCACGCAGACGTGGGTTAGACGCCGGATCGCCGCCGCCCAGACGCGCTGCTGTCACCAGCTCGCGAATGATTTTGGTAAAGATCTTACCGCGCTTGGCATCCTGTGCCGCTTTGCGGTGTTTGGTGTTGGCCCACTTACTATGACCTGCCATAAAAAGTTCTCCAAAAATCGCGCCTTTTCAGGCTGCGTTAATTACAAATTCTTCAATCGCCTGCCGGTTGCTCCACGATTTGGTCAGTGCGGCGGCATCCGCCGCATCCACCCAGCGGTAGGTCAGATGTTCAGTGAACACGATCTCCCGTTCGTGAGGGAGCGCGAGACAGAACCACGATTCCGTGTTGCGCTCGATACCCGGTGCATAGCGATGACGTAAATGGCTAAAAATTTCGAACTCCACCGTGCGCTGACAGTCCTTCAGGGTCAGTTGCTCGCAAGCAACGTCAATGGTGACCTCTTCCTTTACTTCACGCGCGGCGGCCTGCGGCGCGGTTTCGCCCTCTTCCAGACTGCCGGTAACCGACTGCCAGAATTCAGGGTCATCGCGCCGCTGCAACATCAGCACCCGCTTCGTGTCCTGAGCGTAAATTACAACTAAGACAGAAACGGGACGCTTATATGCCATATCAGTTTTTCTCTTCCTTTTTCACCACGTCGATACCCAGCTCAGCCAGCGCGGCCGGGTTAGCGAAGCTTGGCGCTTCGGTCATCAGACACGCCGCTGCGGTGGTTTTCGGGAAGGCAATAACGTCACGGATGTTGTCGGTGCCGGTCAGCAGCATAGTCAGACGGTCGAGACCGAATGCCAGGCCTGCGTGAGGCGGCGTACCGTACTTCAGCGCATCCAGCAGGAAGCCGAACTTCTCGCGCTGTTCCTGTTCGTTGATGCCCAGAATGCCGAACACCGTCTGCTGCATCTCACCGCTGTGAATACGCACGGAGCCGCCGCCCACTTCATAGCCGTTGATAACCATATCGTAGGCGTTCGCGACCGCCTCTTCCGGTGCCGCTTTCAGCTCTGCCGCCGTCATGTCTTTTGGCGAGGTGAACGGGTGGTGCATGGCAGTCAGGCCGCCTTCACCGTCGTCTTCAAACATCGGGAAGTCGATAACCCACAACGGCGCCCATTTGCTCTCGTCGGTGAGGTTCAGATCTTTGCCCAGTTTCAGACGCAGCGCGCCCATTGCATCGGCAACAATTTTCTTGTTGTCAGCGCCGAAGAAGATCATGTCGCCATCCTGTGCGCCGGTGCGCTCAAGGATCGCTTCTACAATCTCCGCGTTCAGGAACTTCGCCACCGGGCTGGTGATACCTTCCAGACCTTTCGCACGCTCGGTTACTTTAATATAGGCCAGACCTTTCGCGCCGTAGATCTTGATGAAGTTGCCGTAGTCGTCAATCTGCTTACGGCTAAGCGCTGCACCGCCCGGTACACGCAGGGCTGCTACGCGACCTTTCGGATCGTTAGCCGGGCCGGCAAACACCGCAAACTCAACGGATTTCACCAGGTCAGCAACGTCCACCAGCTCCATAGGGTTACGCAGGTCTGGTTTGTCGGAGCCGTAACGACGCTCGGCTTCGGCGAAGGTCATAATGGGGAAGTCGCCCAGCTCCACGCCCTTCACGTCATTCCACAGGCTGCGCACCAGCGCTTCCATCACTTCACGCACCTGCTCAGCGGTCATGAAGGAGGTTTCCACATCGATCTGGGTAAATTCTGGCTGACGGTCAGCGCGCAGGTCTTCGTCACGGAAGCATTTTACGATCTGATAGTAGCGATCGAAGCCGGACATCATCAGCAGCTGTTTAAACAGCTGTGGAGACTGCGGCAGCGCGTAGAATTTGCCTTTATGAACGCGGGATGGCACCAGGTAATCGCGCGCGCCTTCCGGCGTGGCTTTGGTCAGCATCGGGGTTTCGATATCGAGGAAACCGTGGTCATCCATAAAGCGACGCACCAGGCTGGTGATTTTCGCACGGGTTTTCAGGCGCTGTGCCATCTCCGGGCGACGCAGATCCAGGTAGCGGTATTTCAGACGCGCTTCTTCAGTGTTGACGTGGTTGGAGTCCAGCGGCAGCGCTTCAGCACGGTTGATGATCGTCAGATCGGAGGCCAGCACTTCAATGGCACCGGTCGCCATATCTGCGTTGACGTTTTTCTCGTCACGCGCACGTACGGTGCCGGTGACCTGAATGCAGAACTCATTACGCAGCTCAGAAGCCAGCTTCAACGCGTCCGCGCGATCCGGATCGAAGAACACCTGAACGATACCTTCGCGGTCGCGCATATCAATGAAGATAAGGCTACCAAGATCACGACGACGGTTGACCCAACCACACAGGGTCACCTGCTGTCCGACGTGGGACTGACGCAGCTGCCCGCAATATTCTGTACGCATGAGATATCCCTTAATTAGCCGCAGGCTAAATGTCGCCTGGTATGCAGGCTACTATGTCGCAGCTTTCTGTATGTCACAACTGGATGAAAAAAGGCGGCTATTATACTGGAAATTCCGCCGGACGATAAGAGCGAAGCACGGCCAGACGCACGTTTGCTGCGCTCTTATTGCGCATTCTCACAAAAATTAACAAAATTATCCGACCGATAACAGGCCATAACGTCGTAAGGTGTAACGGAAGCGATTCATTTAACTGGAGTTACCATGCTGACACTTGATGCCCGCAAAACCGCCCTGGTGGTGATTGATCTACAGGAAGGGATCCTTCCCTTTGCCGGTGGCCCGCACACCGCTGATGATGTCGTCAGCCGTGCCGCCCGTCTGGCGGAAAAATGCCGCGCCAGCGGCGCACCGGTTGTCATGGTGCGCGTTGGCTGGTCGGCCGATTTTGCCGAAGCGTTAAAACAGCCGGTTGACGCCCAGGCGCCCGCGCACGCCCTGCCGGACAACTGGTGGACGTATCCGGTCTCGCTCGGCAAACGCGACAGCGATATCGAAGTGACCAAACGCCAGTGGGGCGCCTTCTATGGCACCGACCTGGAGCTGCAGCTGCGTCGCCGCGGTATCGACACCATTATCCTGTGCGGGATCTCCACCAACATTGGCGTGGAATCCACCGCCCGTAACGCCTGGGAGTTGGGCTTTAACCTGGTGATTGCCGAAGACGCATGTAGCGCGGCTTCTGCGGAACAACACCAGGGCAGCATGACCCACATTTTCCCGCGCATCGGTCGCGTGCGCAGCACGGATGAGATTTTAAGCGCGTTATGATGTACGTGGGCCTGCCCCAGTGGTCGCACCCGAAATGGGTGCGCCTTGGCATAACCAGCCTTGAAGAGTACGCCCGGCACTTTAACTGCGTGGAGGGCAACACCACGCTGTATGCCCTTCCCCGGGCAGAGATTGTCGAGCGCTGGCGGGATCAAACCACGGATGATTTCCGCTTCTGCTTTAAATTTCCGGCAACCATCTCCCATAACGCCGCCCTGCGTAACTGCGGTGATTTAACCGAAGAGTTTTTTGGCCGAATGTCGCCACTGGCAAACCGTATCGGCCAGTACTGGCTGCAGCTTCCCGCCACCTTTGGTCCGCGCGATCTGCCCGCGCTCTGGCCATTCCTTGATGGCCTGCCCCGGGACTTTACCTACGGCGTTGAAGTGAGACATCCTGAATTTTTTGCCAAAGGCGAGGTGGAGAAAGCACTCAACCGGGGATTGCATGAGCGCTCAGTCAACCGCGTCATCCTTGACAGTCGTCCTGTTCACAGCGCAATTGCGCATAACGAAGCCATTATTGATGCCCAGCGCAAGAAGCCCAAAGTCCCGGTCCACGCTATCGTAACCGCGCACAATCCGATGGTCCGGTTTATCGGCAGCGACAATATGCAGCAAAATCAGGAGATGTTCGCCGTCTGGCTGCACACGTTAGCGAAATGGGAACAGACCACCACGCCGTATCTTTTTTTACATACGCCGGATATCGCCCAGGCCCCCGAACTGGTCGATACGCTCTGGCAGGCCCTGCAAACCGCGGTTCCGTCGCTCGGCAGCGCGCCCTCCATCCCACAACAATCTTCTCTTTTCTGAGATCACGCCATATCATAGAGACGCCATCTGCCAAAACACAGGGAGTTTGTATGGTCAGCGCGTTGTATGCGGTGCTAGGTGCATTACTGCTGATTAAATTTTCATTTGATGTTGTGCGACTCAGAATGCAGTACCGCGTCTCATACGGCGACGGGGGGTTTTCCGAACTGCAAAGCGCTATCCGTATCCACGGCAACGCGGTTGAGTACATTCCGGTGGCACTCATTTTGCTGCTGTTTATGGAGATGAATGGCGCCGAAACATGGATGGTACACATTTGTGGCCTGCTGCTGATTGCGGGTCGGTTAATGCATTATTACGGCTTTCACCACCGCTTATTCCGCTGGCGTCGTTCCGGCATGAGCGCGACATGGTGTTCGCTTTTGCTGATGGTGCTGGCTAACCTTTGGTATATGCCGTGGGAGTTGGTTTTCTCCTTCCGTTAGCGCACAATACGCCACTTTATTTTTCCCGGATTTTTACGTTATGTCAGATCGCGACACGCTTTTTTCCGCGCCTATCGCCAGCCTGGGCGACTGGACCTTCGATGAACGGGTAGCCGAAGTCTTCCCGGATATGATCCAGCGCTCTGTTCCCGGTTATTCCAATATTATCTCCATGATCGGCATGCTGGCTGAGCGCTTCGTTCAACCCGGCACGCAGGTGTATGACCTGGGCTGCTCGCTCGGCGCGGCAACGTTGTCGGTACGTCGTAACGTTCATCACGAAGGCTGTAAAATCATTGCCGTCGATAACTCCCCGGCGATGGTTGAACGCTGCCGCCGTCATATTGATGCCTGGAAAGCGGCAACTCCGGTCGAGGTCGTTGAAGGCGACATTCGTGACATCGAAATCCGCAACGCCTCGATGGTCGTGCTGAATTTTACCCTGCAGTTCCTGGTGCCCGATGACCGCCAGCGGCTGCTGGACAAAATTTATCAGGGCCTTAACCCCGGTGGCGCGCTGGTGCTGTCTGAGAAATTTAGCTTTGAAGACGCGACCGTCGGCGAACTGCTGTTCAACATGCACCACGATTTCAAACGTGCAAACGGCTACAGCGAGCTGGAGATTAGCCAGAAACGCAGCATGCTGGAAAACGTGATGCTGACGGACTCCGTGGAAACCCATAAAGCGCGTCTGCGCCAGGCAGGCTTTGAGCACAGCGAACTGTGGTTCCAGTGCTTTAACTTTGGCTCCCTGGTGGCGCTGAAAGCTGAGGATACGGCATGATTGAGTTCGGTAACTTCTATCAGCTGATTGCAAAAAACCATCTCTCCCACTGGCTGGAGACCCTGCCTGCGCAGATTGCCAACTGGCAGCGCGATCAGCAGCATGGGCTGTTGAAGCAGTGGTCAAATGCGGTGGAGTTTCTGCCGGAGCTGACGCCTCACCGTCTGGATCTGCTGCACAGCGTCACGGCCGAAAGCGCAGAGCCGCTGCCCGCCGGGCAGATTAATCGCATCGAAACGCTGATGCGTAACCTGATGCCGTGGCGCAAAGGACCGTTTTCGCTCTACGGGGTGAATATCAATACTGAATGGCGCTCCGACTGGAAATGGGATCGCGTGCTGCCGCACCTCTCCGACCTGACCGGGCGTACCATTCTGGACGTCGGCTGCGGTAGCGGTTACCACATGTGGCGCATGATTGGCGCGGGCGCGCATTTAGCCGTTGGCATCGACCCGATGCAGTTGTTCCTGTGCCAGTTCGAAGCCGTGCGTAAGCTACTGGGTAACGACCAGCGCGCGCATTTGCTGCCGCTGGGCATTGAGCAACTGCCCGCGCTGAAAGCGTTTGATACCGTCTTCTCCATGGGCGTGCTTTACCACCGCCGTTCCCCGCTGGAGCATTTATGGCAGCTGAAAGATCAGCTGGTCAGCGGCGGCGAACTGGTGCTGGAAACGCTGGTGGTCGAAGGCGATGAAAATACCGTTCTGGTTCCCGGCGATCGTTACGCGCAAATGCGCAACGTCTACTTCATTCCTTCCGCGCTGGCGCTGAAAAACTGGCTGGAGAAGTGCGGATTTGTGGATGTGCGCATCGCCGACGTCTGCGTGACCTCCATCGAGGAGCAACGCCGCACGGAGTGGATGGTGACCGAATCGCTGGAGCAGTTCCTTGACCCAACCGACCACAGCAAAACCGTTGAAGGCTATCCGGCGCCAATGCGTGCGGTGTTGATTGCCACGAAGCCGTAGCCTTTTAGCCGGGTGGCGGCTGCGCCTTACCCGGCCTGGTCATCGCAGGTTTTCTCCAAAATATTTCAAGTTGCAGCAAGGCGGCAACGCAGCGAATCCCCAGGAGCTTACATCAGTAAGTGACTGGGGGGAGCGAGGCAGCCAACGCAGCTGCGGCTTGAAATATGAAGGAGAAAAAAAGGCCCCTGTGTAATTGGCAGGGGCCTGGTACAAGCAAGCATCATATTGGGCGACATGATGCGCGGTAAAAATCGGTACGTTGCTACACGTGATGACGTTCAATCAGCGATTTCATTTCCGCAACCGACTCTCCATCTACACCGTAGCGTGAGTACTCATCCGCTTCAGCATCCGTCGACATAGACAACCCTGTGTTGCGATAACGCATGGGCGACGGTATCCATTTCCCGGCAGAGCTGTGAAGCTCTTCCACCCCGGCGTTTAAAAACAGTTCCAGATTGCTGGCACGGACTCCCGCACCCGCCATTATTATTGGAACACCGGAATGTGCTTTTAGTTCCGTAATTAATTGCAGTCCTTTTTCAGCCGACGACTGCTGGCCCGATGTCAGCACACGCGCCACGCCAAGTTCCGCAAGGGTATCAAAGGCTTGCAATGGATTTTTACACATATCGAACGCGCGATGAAATGTTACCGCCATCCCCTTTGCGGCCGCCATTACCTGGCGCATACGCGGTACATCGACGTTGCCTTCTTCATCGAGCAGCCCCGTCACCAGCCCCGGGAAACCCAGATCGCGAACAAGGGCGATATCGTCAAGCATGGCATTGAACTCGCCTGCCGTGTAACAAAAATCACCGCCCCGAGGACGAATGATAGGGTGTACCGGAACGGTGACAGCCTGACGGGCAGACTTCAACACACCGTACGAGGGCGTTAACCCCCCTTCTTTCGGTGCCGCGCACAGTTCAATGCGGTCAGCCCCCCGCTGTTGCGCCGTCGCGGCACACTCCACGCTGTAACAGCAAATCTCCAGCAGCGCCATCCACTCCTCCTAAAATTTCGCGTAATGCACCATCATGACACGCCGCTCCCGGCCGGTCTTCGCGTGTCGTCACAACGCTTACTCTTCGCTGGCAACAATCTGTTCTATCGTCCAGGGATGGAACTTCACCGTCACCTGTCCGTCAGTCACGGCCAGCGTCGGGTTCGGTAAACGCTCGCGCTCGCCTTTTGGTGAACTCGTTTTCACAAAGATACCCGGCTTGCTCAACCCCTCATCAGACAGCAGCGCCAGCGCGCGCGCATTCAGCGTTTCGGGCTCGCCAGGCAACACGATTTCGATGTGCTCCCAGCCTTCATGCGGGTAACGTTTTTCTCCCGGCCACGGCAGTTCAACAACGCTAAATTGCCAGTGCGCTACGCAGACCGGCTCATGCAGTTTAAACAGGCAGATAGGACGGCCGTTGATGATGTTCTCAGAGAGCAGTTCCCCGCACTGTTCAAACCCGCGACGCCAGCGCTCGGCTGTGGCGTTCTGATGACAGCGCAAGGAGATGTGATCGGCCTCAAGCGGTGCGATGTCCAGACCAAGACGGGTGGCAAGTTCTGTGAACGCCTGGGTGAAGCGCGGTAAATCTGCGGAAATATCATGCAGTTCGTCAATGGATTGCCAGTTCGCCATAAGTCAGTCTCTTATCGTGTCGCAAAGCCGCTAATTTACTCTGTTGCCCCCTTTTGACCAACCGCGGAATGACGCTTTTTATCACTGCATGATTATGCATGCTTTCTTAGCCTGGATTCTGCGCAATCTTCGCCCCCCGCAATGCTGACGCCAGAAGGCATTTGCAGTATACTCCCGCCCTCATTCTTTAACTGGCGCGGGTGGCAGTCAGCCCGCATCAAAAACGTAAGGTATCCAGGTGAATATTCAGGCTCTTCTCTCAGAAAAAGTCAGTCAGGCACTGATTGCCGCAGGTGCGCCTGCGGATTGCGAACCGCAGGTTCGTCAGTCAGCGAAAGTACAGTTTGGCGACTATCAGGCTAATGGCGTGATGGCAGTGGCTAAAAAACTGGGCATGCCGCCGCGACAACTGGCTGAGCAGGTGCTGACTCATCTGGATCTCACCGGCATTGCCAGCAAAACCGAAATCGCGGGCCCGGGCTTTATCAACATTTTCCTTGAGCCGGCCTTCCTGGCAAGCCACGTTGACGCAGCGCTGAAATCTGACCGTCTGGGCGTAACCCAGCCAGAGCCACAGACCGTGGTGATTGACTACTCCGCGCCAAACGTCGCGAAAGAGATGCACGTTGGCCACCTGCGCTCCACCATCATCGGTGACGCGGCAGTACGCACCCTTGAGTTCCTCGGTCACAAGGTGATCCGCGCGAACCACGTGGGCGACTGGGGTACCCAGTTCGGTATGCTGATTGCTTACCTGGAAAAACAGCAGCAGGAAAACGCGGGTGAAATGGCGCTGGCGGACCTGGAAGGGTTCTACCGTGAAGCCAAAAAACACTACGACGAAGATGAAGCCTTCGCCGAGCGCGCGCGTAGCTATGTGGTGAAACTGCAGGGCGGCGACCCGTACTTCCTGGAGATGTGGCGCAAGCTGGTGGACATCACCATGTCCCAGAACCAGCTCACCTATAACCGTCTGAACGTCACCCTGACCCGCGACGACGTGATGGGTGAAAGCCTCTATAACCCAATGCTGCCGGGCATTGTAGCCGACCTGAAGGCCAAACATCTGGCGGTTGAGAGCGAAGGCGCAACGGTCGTATTCCTTGATGAGTACAAAAACAAGGAAGGCGAACCGATGGGCGTGATCATCCAGAAAAAGGATGGCGGCTACCTCTACACCACCACCGATATCGCCTGTGCGAAGTACCGTTACGAAACGCTGCATGCTGACCGCGTGCTGTACTACATCGACTCCCGTCAGCACCAGCACCTGATGCAGGCGTGGACTATCGTGCGTAAAGCCGGTTATGTTCCCGATTGCGTGCCGCTGGAACACCACATGTTCGGCATGATGCTGGGTAAAGACGGCAAGCCGTTCAAAACCCGTGCGGGCGGTACGGTGAAGCTGTCCGACCTGCTGGATGAAGCGCTGGAACGCGCCCGTCGCCTGGTGGCAGAGAAGAACCCGGATATGCCGGCCGAGGAGCTGGAAAAACTGGCGAACGCCGTGGGTATCGGTGCGGTGAAATACGCGGATCTCTCCAAGAACCGTACCACCGACTATATCTTCGACTGGGACAACATGCTGGCGTTTGAAGGTAACACCGCGCCGTACATGCAGTATGCCTACACCCGCGTGCTCTCGGTGTTCCGTAAAGCGAATATCGATGAAAGCGTGCTGGCGAATGCGACCGTTACCATTACCGAAGATCGCGAAGCCCAGCTGGCGGCCCGTCTGCTGCAGTTTGAAGAGACGCTGTCCGTGGTTGCGCGCGACGGTACGCCGCACGTGATGTGTGCTTACCTGTACGATCTGGCCGGTCTGTTCTCCGGCTTCTACGAGCACTGCCCTATTCTGTCTGCGGAAAATGAATCGGTCCGCAACAGCCGCCTGAAGCTGGCGCAGCTGACGGCGAAGACCCTGAAGCTGGGTCTGGATACCCTGGGTATCGAAACCGTAGAACGTATGTAATACAAAAAACCCGGCTATCATCGCCGGGTTTTTTTATGATCAGAAGTACTTCCGCAAATACTCCGTCAAACAGAGGATTGCCATTGCCTGACCGTACGGCATCGACGTCAGCGGGCTCTGGCGGTAAAACTCCAGATCGCTCCCCATCCCGGTTCCGAACGACGTTTGCAGCAGCTCCCCTTCCGGCGAGATGTTTTTCACAATCCCTCTGATGGCTTTCTCCGCGACATCAGCGTATTCCGCCGCCACATAGCGTTTACGCACGGCCTTAAGAATACCGTAGGCAAAGCCTGCCGTGGCCGACGCCTCCAGGTATGAGTCTGGGTCGTCGAGCAGCGTATGCCACAGGCCACTGTCGTCCTGGCATGTCGCCAGCGCGGCAATCTGCGCATTGAGAACCTGCGTCAGATAACGGCGCACGGCGTTGTTTTCCGGCAGATCGACCAGTTCGAGGAAGTCCGGGATCACAATGGTGAGCCAGCTGTTGCCACGCGCCCAGCGGGCATGGGCAAAGTTATGGTTGCCGTCATAGTTCCAGCCGTGGAACCACAGCCCGGTCTCCCGGTCCATCAGGTTCTGCACATGCAGCAGGAACTGGTACACCGCCTCCTCAACGTATTCCGGTTTGTTCAGCAGCTTGCCAATTTTGGCCAGCGGCAGGACCGTCATCATCAGCGTGTCATCCCACATCTGCTGCGCGTTCTCTTCCGCCAGGGTAATGTGCTGCATGCCGCCGTGTTCGGTACGCGGCATCTCATGCATCGCCCACTCCGCCCAGCTCTCCAGCCACGGCAGCCAGGCCGGATTTCGGGTCTCTTCATAGCGGTACGCCAGCGTCAGGAACGGCGACATGGTATTCACGTTTTTGGTGGTTGCCCCTTCCGCAAAACGGTCCGCAAACCAGCTGTCGATAATGTCGCGCATTCCGTCGTCGCCGGTCAGGCAGTAGTACTGCCAGATACCGTACAACCCGACGCCGTGCGTCCACTCCCACCCTGCCCAGCCTTTGGTATCTATGACGCGCCCGTCGTCCAGCCGCAGCAAAAATTCACCCGTTTTGTCGTGGATATTGACCAGGTTATGCGTCACCTTCTGAATCAGCGATTTCAGCTCGTCCCTGGCGATAAAACGCTCTGGCTGACGCAGCAAGGGGCTATGTTTGACAGGCCAAATTTTCATCATCTTAACCTCTGTTGTATGTCGAATTCAGTACCGCACGTCCCTTCAGCGAAGGAGCCGCTGGTTTATTGCGATTGAGATAACCAATGTTGTTATTCCCCCACAAGGATTCGAACGGCATACCGGCCAGCATTTCTACGGTGGCGCGGGCGTGCGGGCTGGCCGCTTCAGGCATGGCGCGGCCCGATTCGCGCATTTTCGCGGTCTCTTCGCGCAGCGTGCTGTGGGTTTGTAGATTGAGCCTGAAGCGCAGGGAAACCAGGAAACCGCAGAACAGCACCAGGAGGGTTCCCACGCTCAAAATCAGCAGAATGGTGTGGCTGACTTCAGCAGGCTGGGTTTTCTGACCGCTGACAAAGCCGGACATCTGCATCACGATGCCCACCAGCATTACCGCACCGGCCTGAGACGCTTTTCGGGTCAACGTCATGATACCGGCGAAGATGCCCTCACGACGCTGGCCGGTGATCACCTCGTCCACGTCAGCAATGTAGGTATAGGTGTTCCACGGCACATAGTTGATACCGCCGCGACCGAGACCGGCAACCGCGGAGATAAGCAGCAGCAGAGCGTAAACGTCGCTCAGTCCGGCATAATACAGCACGGCGTAAGAGAGAGAGGCCTGGCCAAACAGCACCACCACCATGCGGTAAGACGGCGCAGGCCCAAAGCGAATGCACAGCGGGATCATCCCAATCACGGCAAGGAACTGGAAGATGGCCATCGTGCCCAGCAGGTTCGACGCCATTGACGCCTCCTGCATCAGCACAAACACCACGTAATAGGTAAAGACGGCGTTGAAGACGTCCTGCGCAATGTAGCCGCCGAGGTACATGCCCAGGTGCTGACGGAAAATCTTGATGCGCAGCGTCGAGCTTAACTCCACAAACAGGCGGTTCAGGCTCTGGCCCAGGGTCAGTTTTTTCTTCTCTTCTTCCGCGCGCAGGGCCGCTTCGGACCACTCCTCTCGCGGGCGCTCCCAGGTGAAGAACCAGACAAAGGTCAGCATCAGCGCGCACAGCACCGAGAAGACCAGGCTTGCGTAGAAGAAAGAGATCGCGTTGTCTTTACCAAAGTGGGTCAGCAGGATCCCTGGCAGGAACGAAGCCAGGATAGCGGACATCTGCGCCATCGAAATACGCGCACCGGAGAATTTCGTTTTCTGTTTAAAGTCATCGGTCATCTCCGGGACCAGCGTTTCATACGGCACCAGAATCATGGTGTAGACGATATCGAAGACCAGATAGGTCAGCAGGTAGTACCAGAAATTCATCTCCCCAACCCACATCAGGGAGTAGCTGAAGACGCAGGGAATGCCGAGCAGAATAAAGAATTTGCGACGGCCAAAGCGTTTGCCCAGCCAGGTGGTGCCAAAGTTATCGGTTAAAAAGCCCATTAGCGGGCTGACCACCGCGTCCAGCACCCTTGCAGCAGCAAAAATAAAGGTCGCTTCAATCGGTGTGAGTCCACAGAAGGTCGTATAAAAATACAAAAGCCAGGCCGCCGTCAGCGCGGTCGTTCCCGCGCCGAGGAAATCCCCTGCCCCGTATGCAAGATAGTTTGCGAGTCCAATTTTTCGTGTTTTCATTGCCGTCAACCCTAATCAGTTTTAGGAGACCCCCTGTAAGCAAACCTCGTCCGGGAGTTTTTACACGGCTACAGTAGAATTAACGCACTGTGGAAACCTTTCTGTTTCTGCCATCACACCGCAAAGGCTGGCAAAAATGCAAAGAGTGTCATTACGTGCATCACTGATTTATAAAACAGCGTTTCTATTACTTCAAAAGGCGAGGTCATTTTTTCGAGCCCGCTATCATAATCACTGATAACGGGCGTTGAGGCAGGCAACTAGCGGTAGTTAACGATAACGGAATTACTCTGCACCTTGAGCGCCGGGATCAACCGCCCGCCGCCCGGCACTTCCCAGATAAAGCGTAAAGGTTCTATAGCAGGTACGCCGTTAAACGCCTGGGTAGTGCCGCTCTCTCCGTCAATTTCCGTGCAACGGCTCTGGGAGCACAGACGCACCTGCAACCCGGCAGGCGTCGGGCCAATCAGCGAATAGTTCCACACCACCAGGCTCATCTGACCGGACACCGGTTCAGAAGGCGCCAGCGGGCGCGACGACATCGCCACGCCACGGTTGCTGAGGGTCACGCCGATGCTGCTGGCCTGCCAGCTCCCTTCGCCCGCGGCCTGCGCCACCAGCGGGAAGAGTAATAGCCCTAACCACTTACGCATTATTTACCTCCAATCGTCGCCGTCATACGAATATGGCGATTATCAGACAGCTCCAGATTCGACAGCACCACCAGCTGGTTCAGGCTACGGCGCAGGAAGCGTGACAGCAGCGGACGCAGCGCATGGTTTACCAGTAGCACCGGCGGTGCCCCCAGCATCTCCTGACGCGCCAGCGCCTCCTGTGTTTGCGCCAGCAGACGGTCCGCCAGACCCGGCTCCAGCCCGCCACCGCCCTGCAGGGCCTGCAACAGCAGACGTTCCAGCGGCGTATCCAGGCCAATCACCTGCACTTCGCCGGTGCCCGGGAACCACTGCTGGGTGATCGCGCGGCCCAGCGCCACGCGCACCACCGCCGTCAGCTCATGCGGATCGCTTTGCAGCGGCGCGTGCTCGGCAAGGGTTTCCAGAATGGTGCGCATATCGCGGATCGGCACTTTTTCATCAAGCAGGTTTTGCAGCACCTTATGCAGCGTGGTCAACGTCAGCACGCCCGGCACCAGATCCTCCGTCAGCTTCGGCATCTCCTGGCTCACGCGGTCAAGTAACTGCTGTGCTTCCTGACGGCCAAACAGCTCTGCTGAGAACTGTCCAATCAGGTGGTTAAGATGGGTAGCCACCACGGTACTGGCCTCCACCACGGTATACCCCTGAATTTGCGCCTGCTCTTTGAGCGCGCTTTCAATCCAGATAGCGGCCAGACCAAACGCGGGATCGATGGTCTGTTCACCCGGCAGCGTACCGGCGGCTGTGCCCGGGTTAATCGCCAGCCAGCGGCCTGGATACGCATCGCCGCTGCCAATCTCTACCCCTTTCATCAGAATACGGTAGCGGGCAGGCGGAAGATCCATGTTGTCGCGGATGTGCACAACCGGCGGCAGGAAACCCATATCCTGGGCGAACTTTTTCCGGATACTGCGGATGCGGCCAAGCAGTTCGCCATCCTGCTGGAAATCGACCATCGGGATCAGACGGTAACCCACTTCCATCCCCAGCGAATCTTCCAGCTGAACGTCGTTCCAGGTGGCTTCCACGGCCTGCGTGTTCTCCGGCATTTTTACCGGTACAGGTTCTGCCGCGGGTTTCATTTCACGGCCACGCATCCACCAGGCAAGGCCCAGCAGTGCTGCCGTGAACAGCAGGAAAACCAGGTTCGGCATGCCCGGCACCAGGCCGAGCAGACCCAGCACCGCCGCCGCCAGCAGCATGACGCGCGGGTTGCTGAACAGCTGGCCAACCATCTGCTCGCCAACGTCCTGATCGGTACTGACGCGGGTAACGATAACGCCCGCAGCGGTAGAAATGACCAGCGCCGGGATCTGGGCAACCAGACCGTCACCAATGGTCAGCAGCGTATAGCTTTCAGCCGCCTGGCCCATGCCCATGCCATGCTGCAGCACCCCAACAAGCAGGCCACCCACCACGTTAATCACCATGATGAGAATGCCCGCGATGGCGTCACCGCGCACAAACTTACTCGCACCGTCCATTGAGCCGTAGAAGTCCGCTTCCTGGGTCACTTCCGCACGGCGTTTTTTCGCTTCATCTTCCGCGATAAGCCCGGCGTTAAGGTCGGCGTCGATCGCCATCTGCTTACCCGGCATCCCGTCCAGCACAAAGCGCGCACCCACTTCCGCAATACGCCCTGCACCTTTGGTGATAACCATAAAGTTGATGATAACGAGAATGACAAACACCACGATACCGATGGCAAAGTTACCGCCCACGAGGAAGTGGCCAAAGGCCTCAACCACTTTACCCGCCGCTGCCGCGCCGGTGTGGCCTTCCATCAGGATGATACGCGTGGACGCCACGTTCAGCGCCAGTCGTAACAGGGTGGTAAACAGCAGGATGGTCGGAAACGCCGCAAACTCAAGGGTACGCTGGGTGAACATCGCCACCAGCAGCACCATGATGGACAACGCAATGTTGAAAGTGAAAAGCAGGTCGAGGATGAATGCCGGCAGCGGCAATACCATCATCGACAGGATTAGCAGGATGAGGATCGGCCCGGCAAGGATTTGCCATTGGGTCGATTTCAGGTTGCCGGGCAGGCGCAACATTGCCACCAGATTAGCCATCAGTGTCCTTCTCGTTCATAAAATCCAGCGCAGCAGGCACCGGAAGGTTCTCAGGTTTGACAGGTCGTTGACCGCCAGCCAGACGCCAGCGTTTCAACTGCCATACCCAGGCCAGCACTTCCGCCACGGCGGCGTAGAGTTGTCCTGGGATCTGTTGTCCAATTTCCGCGTGGCGGTACAACGCACGCGCCAGCGGCGGCGCTTCCAGTATTGGCACCCGGTTTTCCGTGCCAATCTCGCGGATGCGCAGGGCGATTAAGCCCGCCCCCTTCGCCACCACTTTCGGCGCGCTCATTTTGTTTTCGTCGTACTGCAGCGCAACGGAATAGTGGGTCGGGTTGGTGACAATAACGTCGGCTTTCGGCACATCTTCCATCATCCGTCGACGGGCGGCGGCGCGCTGCATCTGGCGGATACGCCCTTTCACGTGCGGGTCACCTTCCATCTGCTTATATTCGTCACGGATATCCTGACGGGACATGCGCAGTTTTTTGAAATGGCTGTACAGCTGGAAGATGACGTCGAACCCCACCATCGGAATAATGCTGAGGACCACCAGCAGCGCGCAGAGTCCGACCAGATTCAATGCATTGCTCATCGCGGTCAGAGGCGACTCGCTGATAAGCCGCATCATTTCCGGCCAGTTGTGCCAGAGGTAAAACCCCGCGGCACTGCCCATCAGCGCTGCTTTGAGGATGGCTTTAAGCAATTCTGCCCCGGTCTGTGCGGAGAACATTTTCGCGATGCCGGACAGCGGGTTCAGTTTGGAAAATTTTGGTTGCAGCGATTTGGTGCTAAAGACCAGACCGCCAAGCATCACCGGCGAGATCAGCGCGACCAGCACCACCCCGGTAATCAGTGGCAGCAGTGCGACCATGGCCCCTTTAATAAGCTGAATAATCTGGCTGAGGATAAGGTTTGGGTCGTTGACCATACTGTGGTCGAAACGTAATCCGGCAGAGAGCATCCCCGCCAGTTTTCGGGCGAGCGACTCCCCACCCCACCAGATGATGCACACACCCACAATAAGGATCAGCAGGGATGTCAGCTCTCGGGATCGGGGGATCTGCCCTTCCTCACGCGCTTTTTCAAGTCGGTGGGGTGTGGGGGCTTCTGTTTTGTCGTCGTTCTCTTCTGCCACAGTGCATGCTCAGCCCATTACGTCACGGGTATCATGCCAGCGCAGAGGAAATCCAATGGCGGGAAAAGCCCGTTTATTCGGGCTCTTTTCGGTGATTCTGCGTTAACCGCCTCAGGCGCATGCACACCTGAGGCGGAAAGGCGTATCAGAAGCCGAGGCTGTCCAGCAGGTCGTCTACCTGATCCTGGCTTGCCACAACGCCCGCTTTGGTGGCGTCGAGCTGTGGGCCATTAAGCAGGCTTTCGTTCTCGCGTTTCGGACGTGCAGCCGGTTCCGGGATGTTTTCCAGCAGCACCATCAGCAGCTGACGTTCAATCTCCTGAATCACATCCATCATGCGCTTGATCACCTGACCGGTCAGGTCCTGGAAATCCTGCGCCATCATGATGTCCAGCAGCTGAGCGTTGGTGAAGCTGGTGTGGCCCGGTACATCGCCCAGGAACTGACGGGTATCCGTCACCAGCTCGCGGGCATCCGCCAGCTCGATAGGATTCTCAAACCACTCATCCCAGCGTTTGGTCAGCGCTTTCGCGCCCTTTTCCATCGCATCCTGGTGCGGTTGTGACGCTTCAACGCTGTTCAGCGCACGTTCAGCCGCTTGCGCGGTCATCTGCACAACGTAGTCCAGACGGTCACGCGCGTCAGGAATCGCTTCCGCCGCTTCTGCGATTGCCTGGTCCAGCCCCAGTTCACGCAGGCTGTCACGCAGCATGCGTGTCAGGCTGCCAATGCGGGCAATGATATCGCTGGGCGAATGTTCTTCAACGGGTTTCATAGCAGGTTGCATCATAACCAACACCTCACATGCCGAGTTTCTCGAAGATCTTACCGAGCTTCTCTTCCAGGGTCGCCGCGGTGAATGGCTTCACCACATAGCCGCTTGCGCCCGCCTGTGCAGCGGCAATGATGTTCTCTTTTTTCGCTTCTGCGGTCACCATCAGCACCGGCATAGAGGCCATGCCTGTATCCGCGCGGATGGTTTTCAGCAGTTCCAGACCATCCATATTCGGCATGTTCCAGTCAGAGATAACAAAACCAAACCCGCCCGCCTGCAGTTTGTTCAGCGCATCCACGCCGTCTTCTGCTTCTTCAACGTTGTTGAAGCCCAACTCTTTCAGCAGGTTACGCACAATGCGACGCATGGTGGAAAAGTCATCCACAACCAAAAACTTAAGCTCTTTATCCGCCATAAAATAATACTCCTGAGTCAAATACGTATTGCCTGTCCGGCACTGATTTTCGCCAGCATCTGCTGGCTTACCTGGCTAAGATCGACCACTTCGCTCACGCCACCCATATTGATGGCCTCGCGCGGCATGCCGAACACCACACAACTTGCTTCATTCTGCGCAATCGTCCAGGCGCCAGCCTGGTGCATTGCAAGCATTCCGGCGGCACCATCGTTGCCCATCCCCGTCAGGATCACCCCAACGGCGTTGCGCCCCGCATGTTTCGCCACCGAATGAAACAGCACATCCACCGACGGACGGTGCCGGTTTACCGGCGGCCCGTCATGAATTTTGATTTGATAGTTAGCGCCGCTGCGCGCCAGCTCCATATGCTTATCGCCCGGCGCGATGTAAGCATGACCCGGGAGCACACGTTCGCCATCTTCCGCCTCTTTCACGCTTATCTGGCACAGCTTGTTCAGACGCTCCGCGAACGAGCGGGTAAAGCCTGGCGGCATATGTTGAGTAATCAGAATACCCGGACTGGAAAGCGGCAATGGCTGGAGTACATGGCGAATTGCCTCTGTTCCTCCGGTTGATGCGCCAATCACCAGCAGTTTTTCCGAGCTGAGTAACGGACCCGCCTTCAGGGTTGCCGGGGCAGCCGTTGGCTTATGGGCCGCGAGCTTCGCGCGCGAGGCGGTGCGGATCTTCTCAGCGATCATTTCGCTGTAGGCCAGCATGCCTTCACGAATGCCAAGCTGGGGTTTGGTGACGAAATCCACCGCCCCCAGCTCCAGCGCGCGCAGCGTAATTTCCGAGCCTTTGCCGGTCAGCGATGAGACCATCACCACCGGCATCGGACGCAGACGCATCAACTTTTCCAGGAAATCAATGCCATCCATGCGCGGCATCTCGACATCCAGCGTCAGCACGTCGGGGTTATATTTTTTAATTAAATCCCGCGCTACCAGCGGATCCGGCGCGGTAGCGACCATCTCCATGTCGCTGTGGCTATTGATAATTTCAGTCATGATCTGGCGCATCAGCGCCGAATCATCGACAGACAATACCCTGATTTTACTCATGCTTTTTCCTTACTCAGCGCATATACCGTTTGCCCACGCAGGCTAAACTCACGCACGAGGTTGCTGAAGTTTTCCGAGTGCCCGGCAAACAGTAAACCGTCAGGCTTGAGCAACGGAACAAACCGACGCAGAATGTCCTGTTGCGTCGTTTTATCAAAATAGATCATGACGTTACGGCAAAAAATGGCGTCGAAAGGCCCCGGCACGTTGTACTGCTTATCCAGCAGGTTAACCGGTGCAAACTCCACGCAGTTCGCCAGCTCCTGGCGCACGCGCACCAGCCCTTCATGCGGGCCGGTACCGCGCATGAAGTAACGCTGAAGCTGCTGAGGCGACAACGTTTTCAGCTCATCCTGGCGATAGACGCCGTTACGCGCCTTCTCCAGCACTTCGGTGTCGATATCGCTGGCGTACACTTTCCAGCGACCCGGCGCCATTCCCAGGGTATCGGCAAGGGTGATCGCCAGCGAGTAAGGCTCTTCCCCGGTCGAAGCCGCCGCACTCCAGACGCGATATTCCCCGGTGCGACGGCGGGCGTGCTCTGCCAGTACCGGGAAGTGGTGAGCTTCGCGGAAAAAGGCCGTCAGGTTAGTGGTTAAAGAGTTAATAAAAGCCTGCCACTCGGCGCTGTTCTGGTTCGCTTCGAGCATGCTCAGGTAGCGACCAAAGTCATCCAGCCCCAGCGTACGCAGGCGCCGCACCAGACGGTTGTAGACCATGTCTCGCTTATGGTCAGCAAGCACGATCCCCGCACGCTGGTAAATTAACTGACATATCCGACGAAAATGCGCGTCGGACAGCGCGAGGCGCTGTGTCATCTGCAACAATAATGACGTTTGCCCTGGAGGCATTGGTGATGTCATAGCGCCTTCTTAATTACATTCAGGATACAACTGGCACGGCCTGCGACCGCCCGACTTCTGTTACTGCTTCAACGTGCTCTTTGACATTAAATACCGCGACCAGCCCGGTGAGATGATCCGCCTGACTGGCCAGCTGATCGGTTGCCGCTGCCGCTTCCTCCACTAACGAGGCATTCTGCTGCGTGACCTGATCCATCTGGCTTACCGCCTGGGCCACCTGCTCAATCCCGCGACGCTGCTCATCAGACGCCGAGGCAATTTCGCCCATGATGTCGTTCACCCGCCTAACGGAGGTGACAATCTCGTGCATGGTTTTCGCCGCCGTATCCACCAGCGCGGAGCCTTGCTGGACGCGGGAGACAGACTCTTCAATCAGCCCTTTGATCTCTTTCGCCGCGTTGGCGCTGCGGCTCGCCAGGTTACGGACTTCACCCGCCACCACAGCAAACCCGCGCCCCTGCTCACCCGCACGCGCCGCTTCCACAGCCGCGTTCAGCGCCAGAATGTTGGTCTGGAACGCAATGCCATCAATCACGCTGATGATGTCGCCAATTTTCTGCGAACTGGCGGCAATATCCTGCATGGTGCTGGCCACATGAGACGCCTGGTCGCCCCCCTTCTTCGCCGTCATCGCCGCCTGTTTTGACAGGTCTGACGCCTGGCGCGCGTTGTCGGCGTTCTGGCTTACCGTCGCAGTCAGCTGTTCCATGCTGGCCGCCGTTTGCGCCAGCGAGGCCGCCTGTTGCTCGGTGCGGGAAGAGAGATCGTTATTGCCAGCCGCAATCTCTGAGATCCCGGTGTGCATGGCATAGCTGCCCTGGCGCACATCGGAGACCGTTTCCCGTAGCGATCCTTGCATCGCCTTCAGGCTGGCAAAGATCGCCGAAATTTCGTTTTTGCCATACACCGCCACCGGACGCGCCAGATCCCCCTTCGCAATGCTGTCGAAGTGGCTGCTGATAATCGCCAGCGGCTGAACAATCATCTTGCGCGACCAGAGCAGCGCGGCACCGGTCAGCAGCGCCGCCAGAATCACCACCACGGTAAAAATCACGCCGGACATGTGGTAGCTCATGCGGCTGCTCTCCCCTGCACGCTGCACAAACTGGTTAATGTCCTGCTGCCAGGCGTTAAAGCTGTCATCAAACGCCGCCTGTGAGGCCTGCACCGGCGCGCTCATAAAGTCCGAGAGCTGGTTGTTCTCAAGCCAGGTCGCCTGGTGATCCAGATCGCTGTGCCACTGCTCAAAGTTCTTCTTCATGGCAGCTTTCAGCGCTTTCCCTTTTTCGCTGACGTCCTCCTGCGCGGTGAACGTTTTGAACTGCGCGTCGGCCTGCTTAAGGCTGTTGCGCGCCGTCGCCATCAGCGCCTTGATATCATCCGGCGGATAACTCAGCGCGGTTAAGGTTCCCGCCTTGTTCAGCGCAGTGCTTGCCTGCAACAGCACGGCACGCGTTTGTGCCAGTGCGGAGCGCTGCTGATTACTCGCCTCAACTTCCTGCAAATTCTGATAGCCATCGCGAAACGCCCAAAAAGACAACCCGTTACTGCCAACCTGCAACACACCGCAAAGGATCAGAATCAAAAACAGTGTGGTCGAGATACGAATACGATTTAACATCCACGCTCCCATCAAGCGGCAAGCAGCCGCGGTTTAAATGTCAGTCAAAATGTTTCCCAGTTTTCATCATGTCCGGTCGTCGCGGCGCGGGTACGCGTGGCCGCCGGCTCAGCGGCTGGCGCACGATACGTGGCTTGCGGGGTGACCGTATTTCCAGCGAGTGAAGCGAGACGAAACGCCGAGACGGCCATCTTCAGACGGCTCGCCTGGTCTTCCAGCGCAGCCGCCGCCGCGGCGGACTCCTGCACCAGAGCGGCGTTTTGCTGTGTCACGCGATCCATTTCCGATACCGCCAGGGCAACCTGGTCGATACCACGACTCTGCTCATCTGAGGCAGAGGCGATTTCACCCATGATGTCCGTTACGCGGGTAACGGCATTCACGATGTCATTCATGGTCTCCCCTGCGCTTTCCACCAGCACGGAGCCGGTATCGACGCGGGAAACCGAGTCTTCAATCAGGGCTTTAATCTCTTTCGCCGCGTTAGCGCTGCGGCTGGCGAGATTACGCACTTCACCGGCTACCACCGCAAACCCGCGCCCCTGTTCACCCGCACGCGCGGCCTCAACGGCGGCGTTCAGCGCCAGGATATTGGTCTGGAAGGCAATGCCGTCGATCACGCTGATGATGTCAGCGATTTTCTTTGAGCTGTCGGCAATTTCATGCATGGTTTTCACCACCCCATCCACCACCCGACCGCCACGTTGCGCCGTTTCGGACGCGCTTTCTGCCAGCTGAGAAGCCTGACGCGCGTTATCCGCGTTCTGCTTCACGGTGGCGGTGAGCTGTTCCATGCTGGCCGCGGTCTCTTCCAGCGCGGAGGCCTGCTGTTCGGTACGGGAAGAGAGATCGTTATTGCCCATCGCAATTTCGCTGGTGCCGGTATAGATGGCATCCGTGCCGCTACGCACGTTGGCAACGGTATCGATAAGCGAACGCTGCATATGGTCTACGCTGTTAGCCAGTTCGGTGATTTCGTTACGCCCGGAGACGGTCAGCGTTTTGGTCAAATCGCCGCTGGCAATCTCGCGGATATGGGCAATGACGCGACCCAATGGGTTCAGCAGGCTATGGCGAATGCCGTACCATACCGCGATCAGCACAATGGCCAGCGCCAGCGCCATTACCGCCATCTGCCATTTGGCAAAGCGGTAATCATTCTGGCTTTCCGTAAAGGCCGAGTGGTAGAGATCTGCGCTGGCTTTGGCGTATTCACTCAGCGCCGCGCCGAGCGCGTTTTGCATTCCTTGTGTCGGCTGGGCGAAATAGGCGTCCATGTTGCCGCTCTCCAGGAACTGGATTAGCTCCGTCAGACCGGCATAGTAGGCGTTATATTTTTCGTCGATGTTCTGACTCACCTGCTCCATGGCAGGCTGCGGGGCGATCTTCTTAAAGGCGTCGTAGTGCTTTGCGGCATCCGCAAGGGTCGCGCGGGCATTTTTCAGCAGATCGGTTTTCGCGCTGCTCTGCTGGTTATTGGGATCCATCATCATGCGGGCGGAGGAGCGGCTCAGGTTGATACGCGTTTGCAGCATCAAATCCCACGTTGACGTGAGTTCACTCTGCTGCAGGCGCAGATCGTTTGAGGCGGCGAAACTGTCCTGATTCTGTTTTAACGACGAGAAAAAAAGCCCACCGGAGATAAGCTGAAGTAGTGCGAAAATGACCAGCACCATCATGAGCATTGTGACAACGCGGATACGGTTCAACATACAACACCTTCTCATAGATTTATTAACGGTGTTATCGGCACAGGCCACAGGAACTTTACATTTGCGAAAGGGAAAAGCGCGGGGGTTAGAACGCCACGTCAACAATCAGCGTGTCGGTATAGGTTCCGGCGGGGGGCGTGGCCTGCCCGGTCAGGACTTTGGCGGTGTAATTGTAGGTACGCAGTAATCCGTCGGTACTGACCTGGGACGAGGTCGCACTGGTCCAGCGTTCGGTGCCGCTGCTGCCCCAGCGGTTGGTGGTCGCTTCTTTATAGATGTCGTAACTCATGTAGTTACTGCCGCTCACCATGCGACGAACGTTGTTCAGCGCGTTGGCACCATTATTAATCCCTATGGTATAGGTACTGCCTTTGGTGCAGGTGACGGCGATGGCCTGCGAGACGGTTGGAAAACTTTGTACCAGCGGCGCGCTGTTGAAATTCACGTCCGGGGTGGTCATGGTGCTGCAGTCGTTAGTGACGGTCATGTTGAGAAGGATCGTGGTGGTGGCCGTGCCGGTTTGCGGCGTCAGGCAAAGTCCGGCAGCGCCAACGGCACAGACGTTGTAATTAATGCTGAATGTCAGCAGCACCTGATACGGCCCGGCCGAGACGTTCTGTCCCGGCACCGTACGGAAATAGAGCGGAATGTTGTAGCGCTTCGACCCCAGCAGCCCGAGCAGCGTGTTCCCGCTCCAGGTATAGGCATTACCGATCTGCACTTCGCTGCTACCGCCACAGCCGGAGGCAGCGCACAGGCGCGTGGGTATGACATCGGTAATAGCCGCATTGTCCGTGCGCTTCAGGGTGGCGCGACTGTTGGCGAATATCGATGCCGAGGTGTAAGTCAGCGCCACCGAGTCGTTGGTAAGCAGGTTGAGGACTGTATCGCAGGCCACCACCAGCGTGCCTGTGGTTTCCACTTCCCCGGTTCCGCTCAGCGCGAACGAGGTCACGCTGCCAAACGACGCATTCACCGTACTGACGGTGCAGGCCGCGCCGCTGGCACCGGAGAAGAGCAGCAGAATCACCAGCAGATAACGCGTCATCGTGCCTCCCGACATACCAGCGGCCCGTAGGTTTGCAGCCTGTGTTCCGGGTTCGCGCCAACGGTCAGCGTCGCCTGGCACCGTTTCCCCGTCGGGGTAATAACCTCCAGCAAATTGACGTCGCTAAGATTTTCCAGCCAGGCGATCCCGTCATAACCCACCACCGCGTTGCTGCGTGAGGCACGTCTGACCTGGCTGCCCACCGGAATGGCCTGTCCCTCGGCATCATGCAGAATGACGCTTGCCACCCGCTCCTGCTCCATAGGGAAGTCCACCAGATAACCACTGTGGCGGCGGATCGCAATCCGGCGTTCGGTCTCTTTCAGACGCGTATCGGCAGGCAGATTAAGGGTGTCAATGCGGTAACTGGCCGGGTAATAGGCCGACACGCCGCTCACCAGCAGATAGCCGTTGCGATTCGTTTTGCCGACCGGCTGATTCTCATAGCTGACGGGTACATCCGGTTGACCATCAGTGCTGATCACCACAAAGGCGTCGTTGATTTTATTCGCCGCAAACAGCTCGCCGTCCATCAGCACAATGGAGCCCAGCGCCTCGCTCCACCAGGTCATCATGTCCTTTTCACCGTAGGCCCCACCCTGCACTTCGATATTATTGTTACGCCAGCCCAAGGTTCCCTGCTGATAATTGTTCGCCCGCGACTGATGCGCCCATGCCATGTTCCAGCTTAACCCGCCATCGGAAGGCATGGAGTGGTTGTAGTTGATGCGCTGCGTGCTGCCTGCCTCCGGCGTGTTTTCGAAGGTGACTGCGGCGCTGTCCCGTTCCCCAAGCGGGACCTGTAGCGAGAGTGCAACCGTCCAGTCGCCCCGCTGCTGATCACGGCTTGCGGCGAGGTAAAGACTGCTCGCGCCCCACAGGTTGCGGCTCCATGAGAGGTTAAGCAGTTCTGTTTTCTGGCTGTCAAAACTCTCCACACCGATCCAGGCAGCCCCGATATTGCCGTACTGCCCAAGGTTAAAGGTCAGGGAATATTGATCGGTATTGCGGCTGAAGCTGGCGACAGGCCGGTCGTTTTCGTCATAGATCGTCGGCTGGTCATAGAGGGCCAGGTTGCCAAAACCGCGATCGCGTCGCGTATGTTGAGTGGCAAGGCTAAAATCGCTGGTGCTGTACTGATAGCCCCAGGCGATCTGCCCGCCCTCATCGCCGCGCATCCGGCTTTGGGTATACGCGGTATTCACAACGCCAAAGTGCCCGAGCTTCACCACCGTCCCGGCCCCACCCAGCACCAGCGACTCCGCCCCTTCCGCGTGAGCTTCAAGGGTCAGCCAGTCCGTTACCCCGTAGCGATACGAACCGCTGCCCGCCGCCGGACCATAGTCAAAATTGTCGATCCCGTAGTTGCGCCGCAGGCTTCCCAGCGTCACCGCCCCATCGCTCAAGCCGCGTTTAAGCAGTTCGCTGGTGACATAGAACGGCAGCGTAGTGCTCACCTGCCGTCCCAGCGCATCGGTGGTGATCAGCACCGCGTCCCCGGCCCCGTTAATATAGGGCAGATTCGTCAGGGTAAAGGGGCCCGGCTGAAGCTGCGTAGAGCCAGACCGATAGCCATTAATAAAGAGATCGACCGAGGTGGGAACCGCTGCTTCCCCGGAGAATTCCGGTAGCGGCCAGGTCACCAGATCCGGGCGCAGGGAGAAGTCACGCCCGTAGCTTATCCCACCCATACGCACGCTGGAGCTCCAGCTCAGGGCATCGCTGATCACATCCCCGGCCGTCCAGGTGGTGGCGTCCTCTTCGTTGGTGACCAGCAGGGTGGTGTCATAGCGCACATATCCGGCCTGCTGGCCGTCATCGCCAGCGAAATTTTTCCGCACATAACCGGTAGAAGAGAGCGAGCCGCGTTCATTGAAGTAGCGGAACTCATGCCACAGAGAAGCCTGGCCGCCCACGTGTTCCGTGTGGTTGGTATAAAGATCGTAATTCAGCAGCGCCCCGCGCCCAAAGTGGGGTTTGCTTTGCGCGGTTTGCCCGCCAAAGGAGGTCACCCGGGAGGCCACCCATTCGCGGGGCACGCTGAGCAGCAGACGCTGTCCGGCGCTGTCGTACTCCACGCGAACCTGAGCAAGCGATGAGAGATCCACCTCGCCGGTCGGCACATGCTCCGGCGGCAGCCCGGCACGCAGCAAATCGGCGCTCGAGACAAAGTAAGCGCCTTTACGCTGCGTCACGGGCACCACCAGACCGGTATCGTAGTGGTTCACTATGAGGCCAAGCTGAAAAACCGCCTCATCGTTCACCGCCCGGGCCTCGGGAGGCGGCGGTAAACTGTCATCGCCGGGTTCTGCCCAGGCGCTGGTCGTGACGCAAAGCAGGATCATCATCGCCGGTTTCAGTTGACGGGCGTCGACTGCCATTGTTCATCCCTGGCGTTAATCTGCGCGCGCATCTGGTCTGGCTGCCGAATTCCGGCCGGGATGGCCCAGCTGCGGGTACTGCCCGCCAGCACGTAGCCCAGCAATCCCTCAGCAACAGGACGTTTCTGCCCGCCCTGCACCAGCGAAACCTGACTGAGCCTGACGTGTACATCTCCCCGGTTGTTAACCTCCAGGTGAGGCTGTCCGCCCTCATTTTTTACCCGCCAGCTGAGGTTGTGCGTATCCACAAACGCATGGTGCGCCCCCTCTTTGCTTGTCGGGATCCCCTGCCCATAGACAAAAAGGGGAATGGAATAACGCATCTGCAGTTTGAGGCCGATAGCCGGTTCGGCTTTGTTGTCCGGCTGAGGAATTTCATCGACAATAATGCGGTAGGCCTGCTCGACCCCCACCGGAACCGTCCCCTGTTTGATAAGACGAATAAGCTGCTTGCTGCCCGCTGCGATGGTGACAATTGGCGGGCTGGCCACCACATCCTGCTGAGCACTGTAACGTTCGAACCCGCCCTCCTGCTTCCAGCGCACAATGCGTACCTGCATGGTGGTTGGGCTGTTTCCTTGATTCTGGATCCACAGCTCCGTGGCTTTGGCATCAGCCGCCAGCCACGGATCGATAGGCCATAACAGAATGGTCGCGGCGGCCTGCACCTGGCCTGCCGCCACGGCCATCACCCCCAGCAAACTTCCCAGACATATGCGCCTGAAATATGCCGTCATCGACTCTCTCCCTTTATCACCATGACAAGGTCACGGTAAGTTGATCAGAATAGGTTCCTGCCGGGCTGAACCCGGTCAATAGCGCCACGCCAAACAGCGGCAGCGCGATGTTATTGCTGTTGGTATAGGTCACCGGAATCGCCTGGTTGACCCCTATTTCGCTGTTCGCCGCAAGTGAACTGCTGCTGTAAAGCCGGTATCCCACCACGTCGTTCCCGCCGTTGCGCGTCATTCGCCGCACGGAGGCGTAATTCTGCCCGCCGTTAATACTCATACTCAGCGCCACGCCTGGCGTACAGGCGATCGAGAGTGCCCCGTTTGGTACGAAGCTGGTGCTCACCGGAGCACTCTCCACGCCGGTATGGGTACCGAAGTTCAGCGTGCCTAACAGCCCCCCACTGCCGGTGCTCACCGCGCATCCCGGCACAATGGTCGCGCTGACCTTAAAGGACTGCGACGTGACGGCCATAGCGACCGGCACCAGCGCCAGCCCGAGGATCAGCGTAAAAAAAAGATGCACGATCCCCTCTGCGCAGTGGCGCAGACCTGAAAAAGCGGTCTTCATGGGCTAAGTGGGCTAATAGGTTACGCTGACATTTATGGTGTCGGTGTAGGTCCCCGGTACCACCGTAACGCTGTTTCCGCCGCCGGTAATACGCCCGTAGAGGGTGTAACTGTCCACCCCACCGGCCGTGGACGCGATCGGCAATGCCGCGTTATTCGCCACAACGTTATTAAATCCGCTGTCGCTATACAGGCTGTATGCCACACCCTGCGCCGTGTTGGTGGTGTTGATCAGATAGCGGGCGGGTGTCCCCGTCGTGCCAACGACGGTGCCCGGCGCAGTGGAGTTGGTATTCCCGGTTATCGCCACCGTGTAGCTGGCGGTTGTACATTGAATCGTGAAGGTGTTTCCGCCGCTGGCACCGGTCAACTGCGTCGTCAGGGTGGAAAAGGTTGCAGGATGGGTCCCGAAATCCAGTGTCCCGAAGTTAATGCCGTTTTGGGTGGGCGATCCATTAATCAGGCACCCGTTTGTCAATGTCAGCGTCGCGCCGATAGTGCCACTACTGGTGACCGCCAGCGCCTGATGGGCGGTTGTCGCGGTTAACAGAATGCCAGCGCAGGTCAAAAGGCGTTTTCTTTTCATTTACCACCCTCCAGAAGACGTCTCCGTTCACGTACAACAATTTAGTTTTAACGTTCAAGATGTTAGCCCCGCTTAATGTTCCTCCGAGGGGGTTATTGAGAATTTAGTTTATGGTTATCGCTTCGACCACTGGCGGCCATGTCAGTCACCCCCTTGTCCGATTGACAGAGAAATGATTTTAGAAACATTGGGTTATTGATTTATAAACGGAATTTACCGAATGTTGCCTGAGGATATACCCCATTAAAGTGTGATGAGCGTCACAATATATCGTCGCAGCATTAGCAACAAAATTAATAAAATTTAAAAAGGAGTTGTATCTCCCCCCGCTTTACTTCAATTTATGTGCCGAATAATTTCCCGCGCAGTAATAAAAAATCCATATATATCTGCGCGGGCGACATCTACAGCGCATAGGGGTCTTTTTCGTGGCAAGTGCAAACAAACTTACGCTCTTCATCGTGATATTCATGCTGGCGGGTATTCTTTCAGGGGCGGCCATTCATGAATACGCATCTGCGGATGCCATCAAAACCTGGTCGGATAACATTACGCTTCTCACCGATATTTTTCTGCGACTGATCAAAATGGTGATTGCACCGTTGGTCTTCAGCACGCTGACGGTCGGCATTATGAAAATGGGCGAAACCTCGACTATTGGCCGCGTAGGCGGTAAAGCGATGGTATGGTTTATCAGCTCATCGGTACTTTCTATTCTGGTGGGGCTGTTTATTGTCACTCTGGAGCATCCAGGCAGCGGTCTGAACCTGACGATCCCCACTGAAGCAGTGGAAACCGGGCTGGCCGTCGGCGGCATGACCCTGAAAGCGTTCCTCTCCCACACCATTCCGACCAGCATTGCCGGGGCGATGGCGAACAATGAAATTCTGCAAATTGTAGTGTTCTCCATGTTCTTTGGCATCGGCGGCGCGTCGCTGGGCCAGAAATTCAACGCCCCGCTGGTCGCGGCGCTGGATGTGGTATCCCATATCATGCTGAAGGTCACGGGCTACGTCATGTATGTTGCCCCGCTGGCGATTTTCGCTGCGATCTCGTCGGTGATTGCCACCCAGGGTCTCGGCATTCTACTGAACTATGCCTCCTTTATTGGCGGCTACTATGTGGCGATCCTGCTCACCTGCATGGTGTTGCTGGCAGTGGGTTACATGGTGCTGAAAAAAGAGGTGTTCCGCCTGCTCAGCATGCTGAAAGATCCGGTGCTGGTCGCCTTTACCACCAGCAGCTCCGAGGCAGCGTATCCGAAAACCCTTGAGCAACTGGAGCGATTTGGCTGTTCGCGCAGCATCGCCTCTTTCGTCCTGCCAATTGGGTATTCCTTTAACCTGGTCGGTTCGATGGTCTACTGCTCTTTTGCCTCAATGTTTATCGCTCAGGCGTACAATATTCATTTGAGTTTCTCTGAGGTTACCGTTCTGATGCTGACGCTGATGCTGGCATCAAAAGGCATTGCGGGGGTACCACGCTCTTCGCTGGTGGTACTGGCGGCGACCATCCCAAGCTTTAATATTCCGGTGGCGGGTATTCTGCTGCTGATGGGGATCGACCACTTCCTGGATATGGGGCGTTCCGCCATTAACGTGCTGGGTAACGGGATTGCAACCGCGATGCTGTCGCAGAATGAAGGGGCGCGGGAAGCTGAAGCGGAGCTGGTAGAGCAGGAAGTGTAAGAATACAAAAGGGGTGTGGCCTGATGCCCTCACCCCACCCCTCTCCCACCGGGAGAGGGAGCAAACACAAAAAACGGCAACCTGGATTGCCGTTTTGCATTTACCTACGCTACATGGTTCGCCGCGATATCCAGCAACGCCATCTCTTCGCTGTTCAACAGCTTCTCGATGTTTACCAGAATCAACATACGCTCACCCAGCGCCCCCAGCCCCGTCAGGTACTCGGTAGACAGCGTGACCGCAAACTCCGGCGCCGGACGGATTTGGTCAGACGTCAGTGAAAGCACGTCAGACACGCCATCCACCACGATACCGACCACGCGCTGCCCCAGATTGAGGACAATCACCACGGTGTTATCGTTATACTCCACATCGCCCTGGCTGAACTTCACGCGCAGGTCAACGATAGGCACAATCACGCCGCGCAGGTTGGTGACGCCTTTAATAAACGCTGGCGTGTTTGCGATGCGGGTAACCTGATCGTAACCACGAATTTCCTGCACTTTCAGGATATCGATGCCGTACTCCTCATCGCCTAAAGTGAATACCAGGAACTCCTGTCCTGATGGCTCGCCCGCCAGTTTCGTTACATTACTCATACCGGTCATGTTCTTACCCTTTACTTAATCAGGCGGCTGTGTACGCCACACGTTGTTCACGATTTAATCCCTGAAGCGCCGACACGTCGACGATCAGCGCCACGCTACCATCACCCAGAATGGTGGCGGCAGAAATACCCGGCACTTTGCGGTAGTTGCTTTCGAGGTTCTTCACCACCACCTGGTGCTGACCAATCAACTGGTCAACCAGCAGCGCGTAGCGGCGACCCGCACTTTGCAGGATCACGACGATACCCTGCGTGGCCTCTGTTTTCGCCCCGTCGACTTCGAAGACTTTCCACAGTTCCACCAGCGGCAGGTATTCCCCACGCACTTCGAGCACGCGCTCGCCACCTGCCAGTGGGTGCAGATCTTCTTCACGTGGCTGCAGTGATTCCATTACCGCGTTCAGCGGCAGAATGAAGACTTCGTCCGCCACTTTCACCGACATACCGTCGAGGATCGCCAGCGTCAGCGGCAGCAGAATACGAATGGTGGTACCAGAACCTTGCTTAGACTGGATTTCGACGTGGCCGCCCATTTCCTGAATGTTACGCTTCACCACGTCCATTCCCACGCCGCGTCCGGAGACATCCGTCACCTGCTCGGCGGTTGAGAAACCCGGGGCGAAGATCAGCATGCCCACTTCTTCATCGGTCATGTTTTCGCTGACCGCCATCCCCTGCGAAATCGCCTTCGCCAGGATACGCTCGCGGTTAAGGCCCGCGCCGTCATCGGTCACTTCAATACAGATGTTCCCGCCCTGGTGCTCCGCAGACAGGATCAGGTTACCGACCGGGGATTTTCCGGCGGCAATACGGTTTTCCGGCAGTTCGATACCGTGGTCCAGGCTGTTACGCACCAGGTGCGTTAACGGATCGATAATGCGTTCAATCAGGCTCTTATCCAGCTCGGTGGAGCTGCCCATCAGCGTCAGTTCAATCTGCTTATTGAGTTTACCGGCCAGGTCGCGCACCAGACGCGGGAAGCGGCTGAAGACGTATTCCATCGGCATCATACGGATGGACATCACCGATTCCTGCAGATCGCGGGCGTTACGCTGTAACTGCCCCATGCTGGTAATCAGATCGCCGTGCGTGACCGGGTCCAGTTCGTTAGAACGCTGGGCCAGCATTGACTGGGTGATCACCAGCTCGCCGACCAGGTTGATCAGCTGGTCAACCTTCTCTACGGCAACGCGAATACTGGTCGATTCGCTGGAGCGCGCCGCCGGTTTTTCACCACGGCCCGGGGCAGCAGCCTCTTTAGGAACGGCTTTCAACGCCGGGGCAGCAGGGGCGACCGCGGGCGCAGCAGCCTGAGCCACAGCGGCAACCTCCCCCACTGCAGCAGGCGCGTCAACGGCAACCGCTTCCGTTTCAAAGGCGATTTGATCGGCTTCGATAACAAAACACAGCACTGCCACGATGTCGTCCTGGCTGATACCGTCATCGAGCGTCGCAGCAAGGCTGTCTTTGCCTTTTACCACGTTGCTTAATGTCGCCAGGTTACCCAGCTCCTCTTCCAGCAGGTTGACTTCGTTCTCTTTCAGGCGCGACAGCACAACGCGCAGTTTCCCCGCTTTAGCGGCGGCAGGTGCTGCATCTTCAGCCGCTGGCGCATCAACAACGCTCAGTTTGGCTGCAGGAACAACGGCTGCGGCGACCTCACCTTTTGCTTCCAGCGCAAGCTGGCGCAGCGCATTGCAGATGTATTCAAAGCTGGCGGCATCAGGCTCTGCCGAACTTTTATAGGCGTCGAGCTGTTCCTGCATAATATCTTTGGTTTCCAAAAACAGGTTGATAATGTCGGTATTGAGCTGCAACTCACCGCGTCGTGCTTCATCAAGCAGGTTTTCCATTAAATGGGTGGTTTCCTGCAGGATGGTAAATCCAAATGTTCCGGCTCCGCCTTTAATGGAGTGCGCAGCGCGGAAGATGGCATTGAGCTGCTCGGAGTCTGGCGCTTCTGGCACCAAATCCAGCAAATGTTGCTCCATATCCGCCAACAATTCGTCGGCTTCATCAAAGAATGTCTGGTAAAAATCGCTAATATCCATGCTCACGCTATCACCTCGGATTGGCTGGTGGCGATGTTGGAACGGCAGCCGAAGGAACGGCCCCAGGCTGTTTTAAATCGTCCAGTGACTCATTCTGACTTTCGGCGTTTTCATGCAGGATGGCCTGCTCCGCCTGCTGGTTCAGCACTAAAAGACTGATACGACGGTTGATGGCGTCATCCGGCCCGCGGTCGGAGACACGCATGGTTGCTGCCATGCCGACCACGCGCAGTACCTTGCCATCATCAAGCCCACCCGCCACCAGCTCGCGACGCGAGGCGTTGGCACGATCGGCAGAAAGCTCCCAGTTGCTGTATCCCTTCTCGCCCGTGGCGTACGGGAAGTCATCCGTGTGGCCTGACAGGCTAATGCGGTTTGGAATACCATTCAGCACCGGGGCAATGGCGCGCAAAATATCGCGCATATAGGGTTCAACCTCGGCGCTACCGGTTTTGAACATCGGGCGGTTCTGGCTATCAATAATCTGGATACGCAGCCCTTCCTGCACCAGATCGATCTTCAGATGCGGTCGCAGCGCGCGCAGTTTCGGGTCCGCTTCAATCAGCTGATCGAGATCGCCGCGCAGTTTCTTCAGACGCGCCTGCTCCATCTTTCTCTTCAGCTCATCGATGTTCGGCTCTTTTTTCACCTCACCCTGCTTCTGGGTGTAATCATCACCGCCGCCGGGGATCGGGCTGTCACTGTTAGAGATACGCGGCCCACCGGAGACCGCAGTCGCCAACGGCGTACGGAAGTATTCCGCAATCTGAATCAGCTCTTTCGGGCTGGAGATCGAGATCAACCACATCACCAGAAAGAAGGCCATCATTGCGGTCATAAAATCGGCGTAGGCAATTTTCCAGGAACCATGCGCACCGTGCCCATGCCCCTTATGCTTGCGCTTTTTTACGATGACGATCGGATGGGACTGGTTTTTCATGCGTCCTCAGTTGTCGTCTGTTGGTTTGGGTTTTTCACCGCACGCACGTGTTCTTCAAGCTCGATAAACGACGGACGCTCGCTGGAGTAAAGCGTTTTACGGCCAAACTCAACCGCGATCGGTGGCGCATAACCGTTGAGGTTAGAGAGCAGCGTAATCTTCACGCACTGCATCATTTTGGTGGTTTCCGCGCTCTTCTGGCGCAGAACGCTGGCCAGTGGAGAGATAAAACCATACGCCAGCAAAATACCGAGGAAGGTTCCCACCATGGCGTGGGCAATCAGCGCCCCCAGCTCTGCCGCCGGGCGATCCGCCGAGGCCAGCGCGTGAACAACCCCCATGACCGCCGCCACGATACCGAAGGCCGGCAATGAGTCCCCCACCAGCGCCAGGCTGTTGGCCGGCACTTCGGATTCGCTCTCGTGGGTTTCGATCTCTTCGTCCATCAGCGCTTCAATTTCGAAGGTATTCATATTGCCGCTGATGATCAGGCGCAGGTAATCGACAATGAAATCCAGCATCATGGCATCGGCAAGGATGCGCGGGTAGCTGGCAAAAATCTCGCTCTCTTTCGGGTTTTCGATATCCCGTTCCAGCGAGAACATCCCCTGCTGGCGCGACTTCGCCATCAGGCGATAGAGCAGAGCCAGTAGATCCATATACATGCTTTTGGTGTATTTCGAGCGACGGAACAGCAATGGAATAGCTTTCAGCGTCCCCTTGATCGATTTCCCGTTGTTGCCAACGATAAAAGCCCCTACCCCTGCGCCGCCGATGATAATAAGTTCAGCCGGTTGATAGAGTGCTCCAAGGTGCCCGCCGGTCATCATGTAACCGCCGAAAACTGTACCGAGAACTACCAGGTAACCTAATAAGATAAGCACGACATCATCCTTCCGCTAGTGACTATGGCAAGGACGTTCAGCTCGCAGCGTTTACCGAATCCAGGATAAAAAAAAGCAGCGGTAATGGCTTACCGCTGCTGGAATCTTTCCCACACGTTCGGGTTAAACAGCTTGTTCGATCTGTTCATCCAGCAGTTGTGGAATAATATCGGCAGCATCCCGGGAAAGTTTACGTCTTTTTACTGCACGGGATGGAGGCTGACATAAACTACAGGCGAAGCTGCCTGCAGGCTGATGAGCATGGGTAATGAAATTGCCATCGCAGCAGTTGCAGCGCGACAATTCAAGCATTCCGCTCTCAACAAAACGCACCAGCGTCCATGCGCGGGTCAGCGCCAGCAGGGGACCCTCTTCCTGCTGTGGGCATTGTTCAAGGTAAAGTTTATACGCTTTGATCACGGCATCGACGCCGCTACACAAACCGGTTTTGAGAAGGTACTGCCAGGCATTACAGAACATTGAGGCGTGAATGTTCTG
Organism: Enterobacter cloacae complex sp. OE43NF; assembly: GCF_023544405.1. Classification (NCBI taxonomy): domain Bacteria; kingdom Pseudomonadati; phylum Pseudomonadota; class Gammaproteobacteria; order Enterobacterales; family Enterobacteriaceae; genus Enterobacter; species Enterobacter cloacae complex sp. OE43NF. The sequence continues at coordinate 712 of NZ_JAMJFW010000006.1, read as the reverse complement.
CTCCCAGGTCATAAACCAGTCCGTTGAAAACGGCAACATTCCTTTCGGTGGGGGACTACCACGTAACTCTTTGTACAGTTTGATGAGACGACCACGGCTCAACTGAGTTTCGCTTTCCAGCATTTGTAAACGAGCACCCAGTGTAATCAGCTCCATGGCCAACTGTATGTCACGCGCTTCCTGAACAATGCTTTTCTCGCTCATTTCTACGCTCTTTTTTTACGGGCTGCGTCATCAGGCTGGCTGATTTCGTTGAGCAAGCGGGTGGAGAGAAGAATACCGGTATGGATCTGTTGCAGATCGTCCACACGAGATTCCTGTGTCAGCCGCGTGATAGTCTGAGGATTATCGAAGCGGAACTGGCAAACCAGTTGATTCGTTTCAGCCAGTTTAACCATTTGCGGCAGGGTTAACCCGCCCAGCATGGTTGCCATCTCTTCGTTAATACCTAAACGAAACATCGCGGACGCTTTGTCCTGACTAATCAATCGCTGCGCGAGCAGTAAATATGACAGGTTGATGTCATAGATATGTTTTAGCAACTCGGATGTATGCATTTTTCCCATCCCGAATAACCAACTATTATTTTTATGCGGAAAGACCGCACCCCGTGATGTCGCCGGGAAAACACCCGGTATTTAAAAAAAAGGCTAAATGCATAGTTGAATTTAGGTTTGTATTCTGCAAAACGTGCACCAACGAAGCGCGGATG